>JAIWBQ010000112.1:0-9813 GCA_048633745.1 bacterium | reverse complement strand
AGCTGGGGCTGGCGATGCTGACGCAGTAATCACCGTCCGCAGCCCTTATACCCGACGAGTAATTGAAAATCTAAGCCGATGTCGACTGATCAGTGTTTGTAGCGCAGGCTACGAGTATGTTGACGTCGACGCGGCTACTGAATATGGTATCTGTGTTACTAATATACCAGCCTATAGCATAGACGAGGTTTCCGACCATGCCATGGCGTTGCTTCTTGCCTGCGCCCGCAAGATCACCCGTCTGAACGATGCCGTTAAGAATGGAACTTGGGACTCGCTGGAGAAACCCAAGATATTCCAGTTATTGCCACCAATGAGCCGGCTGCGTGACCAGTGCCGGGGAATCATCGGACTGGGTCGTATCGGCCGATCCCTTATTCCCAAGGCGCAGGGCTTTGGCCTGAGAATCATTGCTTACGACCCTTATATATCCCCTGCGGAAGCGGAGCAGATGAGGGTTAAGCTAGCAGGGCTTGACGAATTGCTCAGCGAATCTGACTTCGTGACTATTCATGCTTTGCTTGATTCACAGACTCACCATCTACTAAGCGAGAACCAGTTCAGAAAGATGAAATCCACGGCCTATGTAATCAATGTGGCACGTGGCGGCATCATCGATGAGGCAGCGTTATATGCGGCTCTTTCGCGGGGCTATATTGCTGGCGCTGCGCTAGATGTTCTGGACACTGAGCCACCCGCGCCTGATAATCCCCTGTTCAAGATGGACAACGTTATCATCACCCCCCATACGGCATTTTACTCTCAGCAAGCCGTTGCCCAGGCTCTTAGGCAGCCTGAGGAAGAGGTATTTCGGGTTCTCCAGGGAGAATGGCCTCACAACCTGGTGAATCCTGAGGTTAAGGAAAAGTTCAGTGCCAGGTGGCAAAAACTTAGTTAAGCTCAGCTTTTGCCGCAACTGAAGCAGAAGAGCTCGACAGGATGTGGCCAAGATCGAGCTTCAGCCTAGAAGTGCCTGAGAAACTAAACCCAAGAGGAAGCTAACATGGCAAAGGAAACTGCAAGTGAAACTGCTCTAGGACCTTATCGTGTGTTAGACCTGACAGATGAAAAGGGGTTACTGTGTGGCATGCTTCTGGCCGGCCTTGGAGCTGATGTGATCAAGGTCGAAAGGCCCGGAGGAGATCTTGCCCGGAACATCGGCCCTTTTTATGATGATATCCCTCACCCAGAGAAAAGCCTTCTTTGGTTTGCCTATAACCTCAACAAAAAAGGCATAACCCTGAACATCGAGACCGTTGACGGAAGGGAGATTTTTAAGAGGCTAGTGAAGACATCTGACTTTGTCATTGAGTCTTTTCCACCGGGCTATATGGCCAGGCTAGGGTTAGATTATTCAGCACTAAGTCAGATAAATCCGCGAATTATCATGACTTCAATCACCCCATTTGGGCAAACTGGGCCATATAGAGACTATAAAGGTTCCGATCTAATCTGTATGGCATCAGGTGGGCTAATGTATGTTTCTGGCGACCCCGATCGCCCTCCGGTTCGAATCACGATTCCCCAGGCATATTGTCATGCTGGAGCACATGCTGCGGCAGCAATGATGATTGCTCACTACTACAGGCAAATTACAGGGAAGGGACAATACATCGATGTCTCCGTTGCTGAAAGTGTGGCTTGGCTGGAAGGGGATGCAGTCAATTTGTGGTCATTTGACAGATTCCCCACGTCTAGGGCTGGGCCAAGAACTGGGAGAGGCCGTTTATACATGCTCGAGGTATGGCCTTGTAAGGATGGGGAGGTATGTTTTAGAATCCTCGGTGGAGTCTATGGGCGAGGGATAAGACCCATGGCTGAATGGGCAGAGAGAGATGGAATGGCTGGGGCCTTAAGGGAAGTAAAGGATTGGCAATCGGTCGATATGAGTAAGGTGACTCAAGATGAAATGGAGCGATGGGAAAAAGCTTTCAGAGCGTTTTTTGCCCAAAAGACCAAGGCGGAGCTTTTTGAGGAGGCAAAAGCAAAGCACATCTATCTAATGCCAAGTAATACTCCCAAGGATCTCGCTGAAGATGAACAGCTTGCAGCCAGGAATTACTGGATAGAAGTAGACCACCGAGATCATCTGGGGGCCACTGTCATCTACCCTGGAGCTCCTTTTATGTTGAGCCTGACGCCATGGAAGATACAGCGGCGCCCACCGCTCATTGGTGAACATAATGTGGAAATCCTCGAAGGGGAGTTGGGCTTATCTAAGCAGGAACTTGAGGCCTTAAAAGCAAGTGACGTTATTTAGAACCCATTCTAGTTATTAAATCCTCGAGACTAGCCCAGTAGTGAAAGCCGAATGCAAACTAATCAAGCTTTGCAAGGATTAAAGGTTGTTGAACTTGGCACAGCAGCAGCAGGGCCATTTATAGGTAAATATTTGGCTGATTTCGGGGCAGAGGTGATAAGGCTGGAATCCTCTATTTACCCTGATATAACCAGGCTATCCGCCCCTTTCAAGGATGGCATACCTGGGCTCAACCGCAGTAGCTCATTTACTAATCCTAATACTAGTAAGCGCTCTATCACTATTGATTTCAATCATGCTAGGGGGCGCGAGCTTGCTAAGAGGCTGATGACTTGGCCCGATGTCGTAATAGAAAACTTTGCTCCGGGAACTATGGCAAAGTGGGGACTTCAGTATGTTGAGATCAAAAAGGTAAATCCAGCTATCATAGTACTCAGTGCCTCCGCACAGGGACAGACAGGACCC
This sequence comes from bacterium, assembly GCA_048633745.1. Lineage (GTDB taxonomy): Bacteria > Chloroflexota > Dehalococcoidia > GIF9 > AB-539-J10 > JAIWBQ01. The sequence goes on along the minus strand of JAIWBQ010000112.1, from coordinate 7,088 downwards.
CGTTCTAAAATAGCTGGCTTCGGCTTTCACCTAAAAGGTCTGGCAGGCTTTGTCCATTTCACCGGCTGGCCAGATCGTCCAGCAGTAGGGCCACCTCTTGCGTACACTGATTATATTTCCCCTTCTGTTGCTGTAGTAGCTATTCTCGCTGCTTTGGAATATCGACACCGCACCGGCAAAGGACAATACATAGATATCTCTCAATCTGAAGCCAGCTTACATTTCCTATCGCCAGCAATGATGGATTACTTTGCCAACCACCGGGGGCAGACTCGTCAAGGCAACTGGTCTCCTTACGCTGCCCCCCATGGAGCTTATCGCTGCAAAGGAGATGATAGGTGGTGTGCCATTGCCGTGTTCGGTGACGAAGAATGGCACGCCTTCTGTGCGGCTATGGGCAATCCTCCATGGACGCGAAACCCCAGATTTACAACACTTTTAGCCAGGAAGAAAAATGAGGCTGAGCTGGACAAACTGGTTGAGCACTGGACAATCAGCAGTGCACCTGAGAAGCTGATGAACTTACTGCAGTCTGTCGGTGTACCCGCCAGCATTGTACAGAACTCTGAGGACATCAGTGATCGATGCCCACAGTTAAAACACCGTGGCTATAGGCCAGTAGTGAACCACGCAGAGATAGGACCCCACCGTCAACTGGGGTGGCCTTCTATACTATCGGAGACTCCGTTTCAGTTGCGACCGGCTCCCTGTCTGGGTCAAGATAACGAGTATGTGTGTACTGAGATTCTGGGGATGTCTGACCAGGAGTTCTTGGAGCTATTGGAACTCGGGATACTTCGATAGCTATTAGAGCTAATATACAGTATACGGCCTGAGTTCTTGTGCCTCTATCGATCTTCCGCTACATATTGCGAGTGAACGAGGAAAGCATATTTACCAGAAAAGTGAGGGGAAGAACTACCTGTATCCCTGAGATTGCCGTCATCTCCCTAGATAGATTCCCTTAGGGTCCAACAGCCTGATGATCATCAACTCATCCAAACCTGGCGGCTGTACCTCAGCGACTTCAGAGGCCACCTTTAACTCCCAGCCACAATTCTCCTTTATTAGTTTGATGGCCTCTTCCTTTGTCTTGAGCTTCTTGTCAGGGAAATAAGCTGTCAGAACAAATTCCTCGCCCCCTAGCTTTTCAAAAATACCCATGTTTGATACTAAAACCTTAACTTTCTCCCCAGGGCAGGTTACATAGGGAACTCTTTCTAGAAAGCGATTCCTCGATTGCGTGGCAATGACTATAGTTTCCCGAGCATTAACAGCATCTACCGCTCCTCCCGGGCCAAGGAGATATAGGTCTCCAATCTTGGAGGTGTTGATATTCCCGTATTTATCGAGTTGAGCTGCCCCCAGAATACTCAGGCACCTATTGTGCCTGCCAGCCACCGCTATGCCATATGTTATACCGATATCGGCTAATAGCTTGGAAGTGCGTGTATTAGAAACATGGCCAAAAACGGGACAAGCGGGGCGTGGGGCATAGCCCATCACACCAAAACCCTCAATTAGATCAAGCCCATATCCCTCATTTTGCAACTGGTAGTAAGCAAGCCAGGCAGCAATGGTTGGAGAACCTATCCCTGTAAGCACCATCCGGCAATCTTGCTCAGTTATCCTTTCTTTCATTTTTCTGCCTGCCGCTACAACCATCATCTCTATTTGATTATAGTCGGTGCTTTGTGAAATACTTTCAGCTTGTGATTCCAGCTCATATCTCCAGATGTCTTTGCCTGTAGCGCCCTTAAGCAGCCGTAACTTGTTAACTCCCAGGTTATTTAGGTAATCGTTATGGTTCGCACAGTTCAAAATCCATTCCTCAGCCCAAGCATCAAGTGTTACTGGGTCACTGCAGGCCTGGCGGTGAGCCAGTAAGAAATCATAATCCACACCATAGCCCTCGAACCCACTGAGGCCTCCATTGATAATCCCCATCGGGTGGGCCCCATAGGGAACCACCGACACACTCTTTACCAGATATCCAGGAATGTGAACGAAGCTGGCATGATCCCTAATGAAATCGGTACTGACAAGCTGCTCCACGGTGACGATGGCGCCGTTTTTGCTGGCTGCCGGCCCCCAGATACCTTCTGCATAAGGTGGAGGCAGAATTGTATTGCCGTAGCGATCGGCAACACAACCGTGAACAAGGGAAATATCGGGGTTGAGGGCTTTAACCAGACCAAAGGTTTGCTTTCTGTCGAAGGGATCCTCCATTGTAACAAAACAATCAGCGTTCTCACTGGCTATAGTGCTCCCAAGCATCGATCTAGTGGGCATAAATCCCAGGCCCAAGGCGGCTGCCATCAATCTCTGTAATAACGCGTAACTGGACCAGTTCTCAATTTGAATTTTGCCTTCTTTATAAGCCTTCTGTATCAGAGGCACTGGCCCTGGAGATGGATAAGAAAAGCTGCAATTACTGGTAATAAGCTTCTTAGCCAGATTGAAATGCACAAGATTTATGGCATGGTTAGTTACAGCATTTATGGTCAAGGTGAACTCCGGCCTAGTGTGCGCGAAGCACCTTATAATCTGGCAAATGGATGCATTTGCCTGTATTGAGATATGAAGGCTCATCCCCGGCTTAATGTTTTCGCTTATTGCTCTATCCAGGGGAATGACTTTGTCCTCCCCCTCGTTCTCCTTCAAAGCGAAGTTGCTTTGAAGAATTTGTTCAAGCCTGTCTTTCATTTGCGCTCCTTTCTGCACAAGATTTATCTAAGCGCAGATTTCACCAACACTACACCTGCTAAGTCAGGAAACGAATTTCGACTCCCAATTTCAATAGGCATAATAACACCACTCTTATCTCGATCACTTTGGCCCAACATAAAGTTTGCTCAGGCACTTGGTATGAAGTATCCCCTTTGCTTTAGAATCTCTCCTTAACCCAAGAGGAACTACCCATTACTCAGCAGAGGGGTATATTAACGCCCAACTATGGTGATGGTGGCGGTTGTGCCCTCACAGGGTAAGCCACCTATATTCTGAGACAGCCCAAACTTGGGATTCTTGAGCTGACGGGCTCCAGCCCTCCCCTGAAGCTGCAAGTATGACTCGTAGATCATTCTCAGCCCGCTAGCACCCTGTGGATGCCCAAAGCACTTGAGGCCCCCATCAGAGTTCACTGGTAGCTCTCCTTCCAGGGTAAAAGCACCAGCGTCGATATATTCCTTGGCTCCACCCCGGGGACAGAAGCCCAGATCTTCGTAGGTAATCAGCTCAGTGATGGTAAAGCAGTCATGCACCTCAGCCAGGCTTAACTCTCGGAAAGGCTCCTTTATTCCAGCTTGCTCGTAGGCTTGTTTGGCAGCGCTCACATTTTCTTCGTAGTGGAGAAAATCGTAGTCCCGCCTTATCCGATTTGTGCCTGGGTTAGCAGCCACTCCCATGCCTTTAACCAAGACATAATCATCCCGGAAGCTCTTTGCCATATCAGCCCTGGTGATAATGGCAGCCGCTGCTCCATCTGTCCTAGGACAGCAATCGTACAGGCCAAGCGGCCAAGCAAGTATAGGTGCGTTTAGGGCATCCTCAATGGTTATCTCACGATGAAGCTGGGCCTTGGGAGATAAGATGCCATTATGATGGTTCTTGACTGCAATCTTAGCCAGGGTTTCTCTGCCTATATTATACTCGTGAAAATACCTTACTGCAGTTAGGGCAAAATCGCCTGGCGAGCTATGGCCAAAGCGGAATACGGGATTCACACCAGAGAACCATTCCGGCAAGATGTTCATGCCAAAATCCTTGAGTTTTTCGAACCCCAGGGCTAAAACGATATCATACATGCCTGAGGCCACCCCAAAGCAGGCATTCCTGAAGGTGTCCATACCAGTGCCACATCCATTTTCCACCCTGGTAACGGGTATATATCTCAGTTTCAAGGGACGTGACAGACTACATCCAGAACCGCCAGAGAACAGAGTCCCCACCCAGGCAGCTTGAATATCCTCGGGTGCTATTCCCGCATCCTCAAAAGCTTCATAGGCAGCTTCGATCATCATGTCATCGCTGCCTTTATCCCAATTATCGCCAAATTTGGTACACCCCATCCCAACGATAGCAACCTTATCTGTGATTGACTCCATTCAATAACCTCCCTATTTATATATCCAATTTGAATTAACTCGCCCGCCATGCAAGCTATAGGTTACACAGCATAAATCTTGAGATTAGCGTCCCTCCTCCTTCTATATCAAGGGTTTACATTTCCAAAAATAGCTGTGCATGCCAACGTTCTGAACATCAAGCAGTTTCCTAAATATCATTTCTACTGGCATATCGATGGCCACCTTCTCTGGTTCACAATCTGCCATGAGGGAAACCATCCTTCCACCTCCCTCAAAGTCTATCACACAACGAACTATCGGCGGGTTAACCGTTGGAGCCATGTTATCTATCGTATAGGTGAAAACGCTGCCTTTCTTATCGGCAAATGCAACTTCATCAAAATTATCCTTGCTATTGCAGTAGGCACAGACTCGCTGGATGGGGAATTGAAGCTCACCACAGTTACGACACTTAATACCATGAAGGCTGATAATCTCAGATTTGGCCCTCCAAAGAACGGGAACAAACATGTCAACTGGTGGTTGACGAGTTACCTCACTCGTTACCAGTTGACGAATCTTTTGATAGATGGCGTAGTTAGGAAGCATTGCCTTGGAGGCCAGGTAATGATTTATTGCTCTCCTGTCTCTGAGTTTTTCTACTGCTCCAGTAACTTTCCAGGAAAAAATATCGCATCCATCGCCATAGCTAACTAGAAGTATTCTATCTCCAGGTTTTGAGGCTTCCAGTGCGGCTACAAGTAGCATGAGGGCAAACGCACAGCCGGTATTTCCCATTCGGTCAAAGAGGGGATCTTGAACCTGTGTCTTAGTGTCAAAACCCAGAAGACGAGCCAGATCTCTATGGCTCCTGGGTTCTGGACCATAAAGGGCAACTTTGGTAAAATCTTCCGGCTTCAGCTCGCATTTGTTCATCAATTGAGAGACCCCTTCTTGAACGGTTTTAGTATATCCGTGTAGTCGAACAAACCTAGCCTCCCATGTCCTTACAAAATTATCTTCCTCCATTCTCCATTGATCCATGAATTCGTCAGAATGGGTGTAGCTTCCTTCTATTTCTGCAGCCACATTTTGATCGCCAATCAACAAGGCAGCCGCTCCATCGCCAAAAATTTGCTCAAGCTCCGATCCCGGGGTTCCTAAACGACAATCTGCGGCTGTCACCAAAACCAATCTCGCCGATTTACTATTAACAGCGTCGATAGCCGCTCTCAAAGCATTTGTTCCAGCCCTCAGCGAGTTGGCAAAGTCAGCAACTGATACATCTCCTCTCAGGTCAATAGCCGAGGCAATCAGACTGGCGCATTGCTTCTCCTTGTATGGTGAGGTGGTGGAGGCAAAAAACAAAGCGTCTATCTTGTCCTTGTCCTTTCCTTTGACACATTCCCTGGCAGCGGATACCGCCATAGTTATGCTATCTTCATCATGGTTTGTTACTGCCTTCTCCCCTCCCATTGAAGGCCTGCCCATCGCTTGGGCAATTTCGTCTCGGCTTAACCTATAGAAGGGGACATGCGCTCCATATGATACTATTCCAACCATTTTACTCCTTTGTAGAATATTCAGTCTTTGATGTTGTCACCTCTGTCTATATCAATGACCAATAGTACAACCATGAAAAACCTTTGTCAAAGCTAAACCATTTTCATCAAGAAACAATCGCTCTATCAGGGGAAGAGAATTAACTCCATTTGGACATTTGCCTTTACCTTAGTGATACATTGCATCCCCTTCTTGTTTTTCCTTCCGCTGTTCCATAAGCTCAATTCAGAGACGCATATTCGGTGAATCAAGGAAGCCTCTGTCGCAGCGGAAACCTTCTAGAAAGCGCTGATCTACGGGGGGATTTGTGTACAAGTTTCAGCACACAGTGACTATCGAAAGCCATCTCATCCTCTAATCAGGGCTCAAGCTCTCATAGATAGCGCGCGCCCCTGCAATGATCTCATCGATGACTTCTTTCACGCTAACCACATTGTGGATGAGCCCTACCACCTCTCCACAACCGATAAGCGCCTCATCTATGCCCTCCCCATTCTCACAGGCCCGTCTGGACCTCTGGCCGCTATATAGTGGAAGAAGCTCTTCCAAGGAGGCACCTTTGTTCTCCATTTCTAGTACCTTCTCCGCATGCGGATTGCGCAAAACCCTTAGGGGACCTCGGGTAGGACGCTGGGTGATCATGGTGTCTGTTTCCCCAGCATGGACAAAGAGCTCCTTCACCCTGGGATGAACACTTATTTCATGGGTAGCCATGAAGCGGGTGCCGATCGCCACACCTTCCGCCCCCAGAGCCATGGCAGCCACGAATCCACGGGCGTCTCCAATCCCCCCCCCAGCAATCAGCGGTACCTTCAGGATATCCGCCGCCCGTGGTATCAGGACCATGGTGGTGACCTCATCAGCGCTGGGACGCCCTCCAGCCTCAAAGCCCACAATGGTCACCAGCTCAGCACCATAGTGCTCCGCCGACAGGGCATGTCTTACGGTGGCACACTTGTGCATCACCCTTATACCGGCCTTTTTCAGTCGCTCAAAATAAGGAATAAATGGCTCAGGGCTGCGAGCTGCCGTCTCCACCACAGCGACTTTTTCCTCTATCGCTATTTCTATCTCCTGTTCCACCCTCCCGGTCTGCCGTGCCAGAAGGCCAATATTTACCCCAAAGGGCTTGTCGGTCAGGCTCCTGACCTTCCTGATCTCCTGGCGCATCTCCTCTGTGGAAGGATAAGTGGTAGCAGGGAGAAGTCCCAACCCCCCGGCATTGGATACCGCCGCCGTGAACTCGGACAGGCTAATATACCCCATTGCACCAGCGATTATGGGATACTCTATACCCAAGAGCTCGGTCACCCTAGTCTTGAACAGAGACATAAGACACTCCTCCTTTCAAAAGTGATTTTTTCGCAGGGTTCTACTTTAAGCCGGCATCGCCCCCTTTGAGCCACACCCAGTTGTGCCATATCCTAAGCGACAAGTCTACGTTACCATTACCCTCTT
>JAIWBQ010000111.1:0-2522 GCA_048633745.1 bacterium | reverse complement strand
TTGACACTGGCAAAGGTCTGGAGTGGATGAAAGGAGCCTGCACTAGCCCCCAATTCTTTGGCTGGTTCCAAAATATCAACGGAATCAGCGCCACTGCAATGCACGACACTCTGTCCAGCGTGCCACTGGACCTCACTGGCTACTCTGGCTATGGCGTCGTCGGTAGTGGTGATAAAGACTATCTCCGCAGCATCAGCTACTTCCTGATGGGTGTGGCATATTTGGCAATTAGCCACTAACTTAGCTAGCCTTTGTGCTGAGGATAAACTCCGGCTAAATACGGCCACCACAGGGCATCCTCTTTGAGAAAGCCTTACTGCTAAGGCTGTGCCCGTTGTTCCAGCGCCAATAAAGCCGATCTTCAGCATTTGTTTATATCCCTGGCTGCTGGCACGCCGCCTATAGTTTCAGCTTGAAGGATGGATCTAATTACAGCCATCGCTACTGTTTCAGCGGCTACCAAGCTAAGAGCATTGATATCAGCTTCCTTTCCACCCAGGGAAAGAGCAAATAAGGCATCGCCATCAAACGTGGTATGGCATGGATCAACAGTGCGAGCGATGCCAACCTGTGCCACTCGAGCCAATTTGTTTGCTTGGGCTTTACTAAGTTTGGCATTAGTAGCTACTACACCGATTACAGTATTAAAAGGTAAAGCCGCCTTCTTGAATTGGCTGTCTTTCCATAGCTCAGATGTGGATAAGAATCCACTTCCGTTTGGTTTGCGGGGTCCAGCCATGATTTTCCCCGTTTTAGGTTCAATTACATCTCCAAAGGCATTTACCACTACCAGAGCGGCCACCACAACATCCTCAGCTATTTTTTGACTAGCAGTTCCTACACCACTCTTTGTTGCCCTCTCCATGCCAAGAATCTTCCCCACTGTTGCTCCAGTGCCTGCGCCAACACATCCCTCAGTCACTTCAGCATCTGTAGCTGCGAGGCAGGCTTTGTAACCCTCGTTAGCTCCAGGCCTGATCTTAGAATTACCTATATTCAAGTCGAAAATAATAGCTGCTGGCACAATAGGCACTTTACCAGCGCCAGTTTCATGGCCAAATCCTCGCTCCTCAAGGTACCTCATAACCCCACTAGCAGCTTCCAAGCCGAAAGCACTGCCGCCGCCGAGAAGGATGGCCTGAACTTCTTCTACTAAATTTTCAGGGTGGAGCAGGTCTGTTTCTCTGGTTCCCGGCGCTGAGCCGCTAACATCGACTCCAGCAATAGCTCCTTGCCCACAAAGAATCACCGTGCAGCCGGTTATTCCCTCCTTATCGGTATAGTGCCCTACCTTAATTCCTGGAATGTCGGTTATGCCACCAAACATAGCCATAAATAAAAACCCCTCTCGGCACAACCGAGAGGGTTATCGGATCAATTTTCCCCTGTCCGTCTCGGTCATCGCCGATCCAAGCGGAAATCCTAATTATCCTAGTTCTAGCTCACCGCCTTACAGGTCGATGGCTGTATCAAATCTAGCAGATTTCCTTTTGTTTTGTCAAGCATAGTTCGGCTATATGTCAAACTGTGTGGAAATAGCTACGGGATGGTATGAACCCGAAGCACCCTCCTCTTCTCTCATATCCTTCAAGCCCCAATAGAATGGTGGTACCATTTTGGTGGCCCTTAGCCATTGGTGGTAAGACCTCCCTTCTCTTTGTTTACCTCGCCCCGGGATTCTTACCCGCCAACTCTTGACACTAAGCAGCCGACTCGGTCTTGACAAGCATTAACTATGTGTGGTATAAATAATACAACCCCAATCGTATAGAATCCTGCTGCACGCATTCCTTAGCGGTTTGAGGGGCTGGGTGTATAGTGTGGTAACAACTGAGTATGACGCTCACTCAAAACACGGTTTCTTTTTTCGACACCCTGGAGGATGAGCGCTCACACCAAGAGTTATCTATGATACACAGCGCGTAGTACAGGCGAGGTGCTTAAAATCAAGTTACAGGGAGGAGAAAATGGCTGAGCAGAAAATTGCAGGTGAGACTATCATAGAGGATGAGGTTGTGGCCTCGATTGTGGGGATTGCTGCCATGGAAGTAGAGGGGGTTGCCCATCTGGGCAAGGCTTCCATTCGGCGCTCACTGACTGAGCGCCTGGCAGGTACTGGGACGAAAGCCAGGACGGGGGTGGAGGTTGAGGTGGGGAAAAAGGAGGCTATTGTTGACGTTACATTGGGTGTCATATATGGGTTCAACATACCCAACATTGCTACCGATGTTCGCAAGAAGGTGGCCTCTCGCCTCTTGGAGATTACCGGACTGGTTGCTAAGGAGATCAATGTGGACGTTGCAAGCATAGAAGTGCCGGCGAAGATGGTCGAAAAAGTGGGCAAGCAACGTCCGAAGGTTGAGTGAAGGCTCCCCTCGGCACCCTAAAGGATGAACGCTAACATCAAGAGCATAGCCATGATATGCAGCTCGTAGCATGACCGAGTTGCTAAAAATCAAGCTACAAGGAGGAGAAAATGGCTGAACAAGAGATTGCAGGCGAAACCATCGTAGAGGATGATG
>JAIWBQ010000110.1:0-5186 GCA_048633745.1 bacterium | reverse complement strand
CATATCGCAGACAGATTGCGACAGATGTCACCACTCTATGCTAAATTTACCAAAAAAGGCAAAGGAGGCAAGTAACATGCCAGTTTATAGCGAAAAAGTAATGGATCATTTCATGAACCCCCGCAATGTTGGGGAGATTGAGAACCCTGATGGCGTTGGGGAAGTGGGCAACCCAGTATGCGGGGATATGATGAGTTTCTATATAAAAGTCAAAGACAACAAACTGGAGGACGTCAAATTCAAGACTTTTGGTTGTGGGGCAGCCATTGCTGTATCCAGCATGGTGAGCGAGATGGCTAAGGGCAAAACACTGGAGGAAGCGATGAAAATCACTCCCCGCTCCGTGGCTGATGAGCTGGAGGGATTACCCAAGCAAAAGTTTCACTGCTCCAATCTGGGTGCTCAAGCTCTGAACAAAGCTATAAAAGATTACCTGAGCAAGAAGAAAAAAGGAGGAGGAAAGAAGCGATGACAGAGCAAAAAGGGAAAAGGGAGCATCTTCCTTGTCCCTACTGTGACGAGGAGATAATGGAGGTAGAGGGCCCCTACTGCCAGGTTTGCCACGTGACCATATTCTATTGCCCCAAGTGCCGAAAGCCCCTGCCCCGCGAGGATAGGATATGCCCTCATTGTGGGGTTGAGATTAAGGGCTAGTGTTACGTAAAGGAGAGAGACTATGGTTGTAGGAGGTTTGGACTATGGCAGATTCTAGGTCACCAAAGCGGGCTCATCAGGTTTTGGATTGCATAGGTCTCTACTGCCCAACACCAGTTCGCAATACCAGACAGGAAATGGACAAACTTGCCATCGGCGAAATCCTAGAGGTATTGGCAGATGACCCCGCTGCTGAGGAGGACCTCAAAGCCTGGGCTAAGCGAGCCGGGCAAAAAATACTTGAGATAGAGAAAAACGATGAAGGCATGAGATTTCTCATACAAAAAGAAAAATAGGAGGCAGCTATGGCTGACAAAAAGCACATCCTCTACGTTCAAACAAGTGGTGTTGATACGCCAAAGCGGCTTTATTCACCTTTCGTCCTGGCTACGACAGCCAAGGCGATGGACATCGATGCTACCATCTATTTCATGGGTCTGGGGATAACGGTGGTCAAGAAAGGCGAGGCAGAGAAAGTCCGAGAAGGCAACTTTCCCACCGTCAAGGAAGTAATGGACCAGGCAGCGGCAGCTGGGGTCAAATTCCTGGTCTGTGAACAGAGTACCCAGTTGCTCAACCTCGACAGGGGAAACTTCGTAGAAGAAGCCAAGGTTGTGGGAGCTGCCACACTGAATGACCTGGTTCTCGATGCTGACGGCACTATGTGGTTCTAGCTAAAGCAAAAATAGACCAGTGAGGGCCGTTTAGTCACTTAGACTATCTAAGGGAACAGTTTTCCGCTTCTCTTAGTGACTCGCTAGCTATCTCAGGCACTATCTCATTTAAGATTTATTGACATCAATACGTATATGAATTACAATTCATATAAACGGAGGTTCATATGCCAGTAGAGGAAGATCAAGCAAGGTTTCTGAGGTGCATCGGAGAGCCGACAAGACTCCAGATACTTAAGCTGTTGGCTATGGGCGAGAGGTGCGTCGGTGAACTCGCCGGAGTTCTGAATAAGGAACAGTCCCTCGTTTCGCACCACCTGCGAGCCCTTAAGGAATGCAATATTGTGAAAGACAAACAGGAAGCTCAAAAAGTTTACTACAAGCTTACGGATGATAGATTAGCCAGATTAATTATTGATAGTGAAGCTCTAATGAAGGAGCTACCGCTGTGCAAATGTCAGGAGGTGAATTATGAAAGAGAAGCAAATCAAGGAAGTGGTGAAAGAGAGATATGCCCAGATAGCTAAGCAAGACCGGCAGAGCTGCTGCTCAGGTTGTGCTTGTGGGTTTAGCCCCTTGTCTCTAGCTGAGGCTGTCGGATATATGAGAGGGGATTTGGAATGTATCCCGGAAGAGGCACTAATGGGGCTGGGGTGTGGTAACCCCACCACCATGGCAGACCTAAAAACGGGTGAGGTAGTTCTGGATTGAGGGTCAGGAGCTGGGGTAGATGCATTCTTAGCAGCTAATAAAGTTGGTGCCACAGGCAGGGTTATCGGAGTTGATATGACGGAGGAAATGGTAAATAAGGCAAAAGATGCCGCCAAGAATTATGGCTATCACAATGTGGAGTTTCGCTTAGGGGAAATCGAGAATCTTCCCGTCGAGGGTGAGTCTGTAGATGTAATTATCAGTAACTGCGTTATCAATCTTTCTCCGGATAAATCCAAAGTCTTCCAGGAGGCTTACCGCGCTCTGAAGCCAGGAGGAAGACTCACAGTATCAGATATAGTTTCCGAGAAAGCACTCCCCGCTGAGATAAAGAATGACCCTGATGCCTGGGCAGGCTGTATCGCCGGGGCTTTAGAGCAACAGGCATACCTAAAGAAAATAAAGGAAGCCGGCTTTGAGGATGTGCAGGTGGCATCTAGTACAGAGTTTTATGTAGATAGCGAGGAAAGCCAGGCAAAAGAAAAACTTCTGAGCATCACCGTGAAGGCACATAAGTAAGCGAGTGAGCCGCAATCTGTCCCAAGAAACAGAAAGAAGACTTGGGATTTGGGAGAAATATCTGAGCTTATGGGTAGCACTTTGCATTGGTGCTGGCATAGGTCTGGGAAATGTTTTCCCTCAAATCTCAGATATACTGGGTGGGCTTACTGTCGCCAATGTCTCTATCCCGGTCGCTATCTGTCTGTTCTTAATGATCTATCCCATAATGGTGCAGATAGATTTCAGCCAAGTGGTAGAGGCAGTCAGAAGCCCAAAGCCAATAATCGTAACCCTTGTTGCCAACTGGGCAGTAAAACCCTTCACAATGGCTTTCTTCGCCTGGCTATTTATGAGTGTGGTTTTCAAGGGCCTCTTGCCCCCTGAGCTTGCCCAAGAGTACCAGGCAGGGATGATTCTCCTCGGGGTTGCCCCTTGCACTGCTATGGTTTTGGTGTGGAGCTATCTGGCAGAGGGAAATATGGGGCACACATTGGTAATGACCGCTATAAACTCACTATCAATGATAGTCCTCTATGCTCCGCTAGCCCGATTCCTTTTGGGAATTTCGGGAATCGTCATACCTTGGAACACGATAGCCTTTTCGGTAGCAGTCTACATCTGTCTCCCTCTTCTATGTGGTTACTTCACCAGAACCCAGGCAATTAAGCGGAAAGGCACAGCATGGTTTGAATCAAAACTGGTTCCTCCGTTACGCACCGTTTCTATAATCGCCCTCCTCATCACCCTGGTGATTTTATTCAGTCTGCAAGGAGGCATAATCACGGAGATTCCAGCAGCTGTCGGCATGATTGCTATCGGGATATTCTGCAATATCCTTCTTGTCTTCGGCCTCACCTACCTCATCTCTAAACCCATCCACCTCTCTTACGAAGATGCGGCACCAACAGCAATAATTGCTGGAAGCAATCACTTTGAGGTAGCTATTGCTGTAGCAATCACCATTTTTGGACTCTCTTCGGGAGCAGTGCTGGCTACAGTTGTTGGCGTGCTAACGGAAGTCCCCTTCATGCTCTTTCTGGTATGGCTCTGTAGGAAGACAAAGGGGTTCTTCTACCAGCCACAGCTCCAATACGCCGGGGATAAATAATAGGTGATAATCCAGTTTTTCATCGTATTTAAAGGACTATCTCATCAAGGTATTGCCCTTCCTAGCGATAGGATTCTTTCTGAGCGGTTTGATCCACGAGTTTGTTCCCACCGAATGGGTGGAGAGGCATCTTGGTGGGCAGGGTATAAAGCCAATCCTTTACTCCACCCTCGCCGGGACACTCCTTCCCATCTGCTGTATAGGCTCTCTCCCCGTGGCGGTAAGCCTGCATCAGAAGGGGGCAAGGTTGGGACCAGTTTTAGCCTTCCTAGTGGCAACCCCTGCTACCTCCATAACAGCCCTTCTGGTTACCTATGCACTCCTGGGACTAAAGTTCACCATATTCATCTTTTTTGCCGTGATAGTGATGGGGCTGGTTATGGGGCTGGTGGGAAATTCCATCAAAGCCAGACCCAAAGCTTTTACTCCTCAAGAGCAACAAGCTATTGATCCAGTTTGCGGGATGAGCGTCGAGGTGGGAAAATCAGCTAAAGCAGGATATAGCGGGGAGACGTATTATTTTTGCTGTTCTCACTGCCAACAGGCATTTGAAACCAGACAGGAAGAATATATTGGAGTTTATTCCTATAACATTGCTCACCGAGTAAAGCATGTCTTCAGATACGCCTTCGTGGATATGGTCAAGGAGATTGGACCTGAGCTTCTTCTGGGCTTGGCTCTGGCAGCTTTAGTAACGGCGATTGCTCCTATAGGGAAGTTTGTCGGAAGCTACTTCAGTGGCGGATTGGGATATCTATTCAGCCTTGTCTTTGGACTTTTGATGTATATCTGCTCCACAGCTAGTGTTCCCTTGGTTCACGCCTTTGTATCACAGGGAATGAATATTGGCGCCGGGATGGTGCTGCTATTGGTAGGTCCAATTACTAGCTGGGGAACCATCCTGGTCTTGAGGAAAGAGTTCGGCGGCAAGACTTTGGTGCTATATTTAGTAGTTGTCAGCGCTATGGCTTTGGCTCTGGGCTATTGCTTTTCGCTGATACAGGCATAAAGAAGAGATGAATCGAAACACTATCATAGAAAAGAAGGAGGTAAACTAAATTCACAAGCTCACTCTTTCCAGGAAGTTTTTCTCCAAGGACTGCAAGGATTACCCTGTTGTATTTGGAATTCAACCAAAAGGGGAACAGCTGACACCATGTCCTACATGCCCCTATTGAAGGGAGGAATATCTAAAGTCAATTTTTCGCGGAATACCAACAGTTATAAGCATCGCTGTACCCCCAGACTAAGCTGTAAAAGAAGCCGATGAATACGGGATAACACTCATAGTATTTGCCAATTTAAAGAGATTCAACATATACTCTCATGATTGGAGGATAAGAATTTGAAGACACTCGATTACGAGGGTTGGCTTTCATATGGGGCTGCGTTAACTGAAGCCAAGCTGAGATTATGATTTTTCAGTATTTTCGGAGGGCTAAGGTTTGAAGACATTGGTTTTAGGGCTGGGGAACCCGATTTGCCGTGATGATGGGGTGGGGAATAGAATTACCCAGGTGTTACAAAAGGAAATTCAT
>JAIWBQ010000109.1:0-3482 GCA_048633745.1 bacterium | reverse complement strand
GTAATGTAAAGGACAAGGGACTGGGACATCTGGAAAAGGGCAAGGTCAGTGCCGCCGCAGAAGGACACTTTAATTTCATTGCCCCGGAAGAGGGCTTCTATGAAATCGAGGTTAAATCGAGCACCCCTCAGGGTGAGATAGACGTAGTGATAGAGTACCAGATTACATAGAGGGAAAAGGGGAACATTGAAAGCTGTGCCTTTCATATTTCATTGGTAACGAGGGCTATATTCGAACGGAACGAAGATAGGATGGCATGAAACTAAAAAATAAGGCAATTACCTGCGTTAACGTTTAGGACTCTCTACTTCCGGAACAACCCTTTTACCTTATCAAAGAAAGAGGGGGACCGTATCTTCCTTAGGAAATCACCCCATTCCGCTTCGGCTTTGGCCTTTCTATTGAGATCTTTGATCCGTTGCTCCATCAGCTCTAGAACTCTCTTCTCCTCACCAGCATCCAACCATGTCCCATGCCCTTGCCCACAGAAGTCCAGCTCAAGGGTGTAGGCTCGATAGTCGAAACGCTGCATTGTCTCTCCGCACTTGGGGCAGGCAAGCTTGCCTTGAAATGTGCTGTACATCATGGTTCCTTTGATTTCATCCTTATCCAGCACTGTGTCTTCTAATTGATCCAATTCCCCATAGTCCAGCCACATACCGTGACACTGAGGGCATCGGTCAACTTCGATGCCCTTATAATTTTTAATCTTCAATTCGATGCTACACCGTGGACAGTTCATCCCCGCTTTGATCCTCCTTGATATCAATTACTCTGTGTTGGCACAGATTTCCCCATTTAAAGCACACTGAGGCAATCCTGACCCCTTATCGATCTTCTCACTAGTATTATTGCCCTTCCACCATATTCTAGTCAAATAATAGAGGTACCACCCTAAAAGCTGTGTCTCTATTATTCCCCTTTCTGATAACAGGCGTCGGCATATGCTCTCCTGTAGACAGTTTACCATGAGTAAAACCCATTAACTATGCATATTTGCTTGAAGTGGCGAAAGCGATAATCACATAGACTGAGGAGGGATTTTCTGTTCGGCCTATAAGAAATACCTACGATGAATAGACAATCCTTAGGATGAAAAGGCAATACTGAGGCCTTAGTATTAAGGGAGTCTTTCTTTTACACCACCTCCTCTATTGTCCACCCTGGTGTTTTGGAGGCACCGTGGGGGCGGTAGAGCAGGTGATTTTGGACTGCGATATAGAAAAGGAGGTAATGAATAGCGAAGCACAGGAGACAAATAAGGCGTAAAGCAACCTTTGGGGAAACCAAAACAGGAAGGATCAAAAAGGAGGATAGAATGAAAGTACTAATTGCCGGTTGTGGGGGCCAAGGAGCTGGTGCTGCTGGCCATCTGGCCAAAGAGAAAGACGTTGAGGGGATAGTTTGTGCCGACGCAGACATAAGTAGAGCAAGGAGGTTAGCGGATCAGTTAAAGCAGTTGAGCAAAGGGGTCGAGATAAGTGTTGAGCAAGTTGATTTCAGTAAACCTGAAGATTTGGCGAAAGCTGCCAAGGGAGTGAATGCGGTTTTTAATGCTTGTTTTCCTGTGGTTAATGTTCCAATTCTGAAAGCCTGTATCGAGGTAGGTGCTCATTATGTTGATGTAGCTTCGTTTCCGATAGAAGCAGCTGTAATACCTCGTGAGCAGACTATGGATGGTTTACTGGATTTTGATGACCAAGCCAAAGCTGCCGGCATTACTGCCCTCACAAATCTGGGCGTTGCCCCGGGATTTACTGACATTGCCACCCACTACATCGTTGATCGGCTTGATACGGTTGATAGGGTAATGTTAAGGTGGTTTGATAGACTCGACGCTACTGAACTTGTTGCTACTTGGTGGGCGGCTGGCATTATGGGAGAATGGTTTGACCCTCCCTATCCGATAGCCTGGGAAAAGGGTAAGATACTCGAGCTTGACTTACTTAAGGATGCTGAAGAATACGAATTTCCGGAGCCTGTCGGTAAGGGCACTATATACACTGCCACTTTCCATCCAGAGCTAGCTACTATTCCTATGTTCATGCCAGAAATTACTGGTAAGTCAGTGAACTACGTCGAGCTAAAGGGTGGACATCAGATAGGCGATTGGACCATGAAAGATGTGTGGATTGAAATAATAAGGAGGGCAGTGGTAAAAACACCTGTTGTTGAGAAGGCCGGCACCAATCTTGTGGAGCTGTTTGCTAAAGAATTCATACAGCCGGGTGACTTCAAAGAAGCCTGTGACAAAGGCATAGTAAAAGATGGTGTTCTTGCCGGTGCAATCGAGGTAACTGGCACCAAAGATGGTCGGCAAGTACGCCACACGGTTACCGCTATTGTTACATTAAAAGAAGCTCAGAAGCGAGTACCGTGGTCAAGCCCAATGTCTTATATCGTGGGTCTGAGTGCCGCGCTCGCCGTGCTCAGGCTTGGTC
The DNA here is from genome assembly GCA_048633745.1 of bacterium. Classification (GTDB taxonomy): domain Bacteria; phylum Chloroflexota; class Dehalococcoidia; order GIF9; family AB-539-J10; genus JAIWBQ01. The sequence continues at coordinate 1,041 of JAIWBQ010000109.1, read as the reverse complement.
GAGGTCAAATCAAGAGAAAAGGTGTGGGTTGTGCCTGGTGGATCGATAAACCTGAGGAGTTTCTCGAAGAGTGCAAGCAGAGAGGGGTTGTTGCCATCGAAAGAGTTGAGACCTGGCTCTAAAGCAGATAAATTTGAGAAAGCAAAAACAAAACGCGGGTTAAACCGACCAAATCCCGAGGATGACAGAATCTCATGTCATAACTATTCTGATTTAGGTTATTGTAAGGAATTTAAGGAAGGAGAAAGAAATGTCTAAAGGAAACAGGGCTGGATATACCCAACTTTCAGGCTGTGGGCTTAATCTGCTGACCGATGATGAAGTAGCTGAGTTACACAGAGCTACACTGGACGTTTTAGAAAACTGCGGTCTGAGGATATATAATGATGAGGCACAGGAAATCTTTTATTCTCATGGTTGCCGGGTTGATAAAGAAACAGCCACTGTCAAAATCCCCTCTTACCTCGTAGAAGAGGCGATTAATTCAGTACCCAAAAAGGTGACTCTTGCCGGACGAAAACCTGAGGACGACGTTCTCTTAGAGGGTACCAGGGTACACAACACAAATTTTGGCGTCGCCGTAAAGGTACTTGATCTGGAAACAGGAAAAACTAGCGAGTCAACGAATAAGCATCTGGCTGAAGTGGGTATACTAGTTGATGCTCTTGAGAGCCTAGACGTTTTCTTCCAGCCATTGACTCCTAGAGATACACCCGCTGAAGTACAAGATCTTTACGCTGCTGAGACATGTCTTACCAACTGTAGTAAACACTTCATATGTGGTGAGATAATGAGCACCAATAGTGCAAGGAGATTCCATGAAATGGGGGTGGCTATAATGGGAAGCGCCGAGGAGCTGAGAAGACGACCCATTATTTCCACTGTAAGCTGTCCAGTGAGCCCTCTGCAGCTTAGTGGCGAGACCTGCGAGGTTATCATTGAATCGGCAAGATTAGGATTATCCGATATCGTGATAACCGAGACAATGGCAGGAGCTACCAGTCCAGCTACCTTGGCTGGGGCGATCATAGTTCATAATGC
>JAIWBQ010000108.1:0-6889 GCA_048633745.1 bacterium | reverse complement strand
CAGAGATAGCCTGAACTCCCAGAAGAAGAGCATCATCTGCCAGCTTAAAGGCGCTGTCCACGGTTGTCTTGGCATCGCAAAGCTGAAGAAGGCGGTCATTAGGTATGATGATGAGTGTATCAACCTTGTTGCTCAGGGCAACCAATCCTTCCTCGGCTACTTGAGATCTATGCGCCCCCTCGAAAGTGAAGGGCTTGGTCACCACTGCAATAGTGAGAGCGCCAGCCTGCTTAGCCACCTCAGCTACTATGGGAATGCCACCGGTGCCTGTGCCACCACCCATGCCGGAGCTGACAAACACCATATCAGCATCCTCAACCAGTTCTTCAATTGTGCCACGGCTTTCTTCACATGCTTTGGCTCCAATCTTGTGGTCCCCACCGGCACCTAAACCCTTGGTCAATTTTTCACCCAGTTGAATTCTAGTAGGTGCTTCAGCGAGAGCCAATGCCTGGCCATCGGTATTCATGGCTATGAAATGAACGCCTTTTATTTCTTCACGAACCATGTGAGTAATGGCATTGCAGCCACCACCACCAACGCCTATTGCCTTAATCTTTGCTGCGGTTGGAGTATAAACTTGTTTTGCCATTTTAACCTCCTTTCATAACTATGCGCGAAACAGCTTTCTTCTAACGAAGCTCATAAAGCCACCCCAAATACCCGCTCTTTTGACTGCGAAAGCTGCCCCCTCTTTGCCTCGCACCTGCCATAGGGCTAGTCCCAAGGTAGTAGCATAAGCTGGGTCATGAAGGATATCGGAAATGCCATAAACGCCTACACACAAAGGCCGGCCTTTGCGCACCGGTATTCGCAACACTGACTGTCCTAACTCGTCAAGCCCGGGCAGATTAGCTGTGCCACCGGTGAGCACTAAGCCACAAGGCGCCAAAGTTTGGTAATCAGTGGTGGGCATCTCCAGTAATATGAGCTGCATTAACTCCTCCATTCGAACTCGGATAATATCACATAGGTCTTGGTAAGAGGCGCTATGACCATTTTCCAAGCCCACCTCGGCTGTTCTATCGCTATCTAAGCCTGGTGTCACATTTCCGTATCTCTTTTTCATCTTCTCGGCTACATTGAAGGGCAACCCCAAGCCAATAGAGATATCGCTGGTCGCCTGGTAGCCGGCTACCGGAATGATAGAGGTATGATAGATGCCACCACCTTTGAATACAGCTATATCTGTGGTACCACCGCCAATATCGGCCATGATAACACCGGTATCTCTTTCCTCTGGAGTCAATACTGCTTCTCCGCTAGCCAAAGGCTCTAGAATTAGATCTTCAACATCAACACCAACACTGCGGACACATTTAACTAAGTTTTGTATCGAGCTTACTGAAGCAGTGATGATATGGGTTTCTACATCTAATCTGGATCCATGCATGCCTATTGGCTGTTTCACTCCCTCCAGGCCATCCAGGGCATAGGACCGAGGAATAGCGTGGAGCACCCTCTTCCCCTCAGAGATGGGGATACTACGAGCCGCAGATAGCACCCGTTTAAGGTCCTGAGGACGCACCAATCGATCATCTCGCGGGATAGCCACTACTCCCTTATTATTCAGACTACTTATATGTCTGCCGGTAACGCCAACATAGGCGGAGTCTATGCGTATGCCGCTAATTCTTTGTGCTTCTCTCAGTGATGCGGCAATGGATTGCTTAGCTTCATCCATATTGACTACGATGCCTTTATGTAGGCCGTGGCTAGGAGCAATCCCCACTCCTAAAACTTCAACGTCGTCTTCTGCTTTGACATTAGCCATGATAGTGGCTACTTTAGTTGTGCCTACATCGATAGCTGAAATAATTCTTTTTGCCATTTTCACCTCCTTTGTTTCTCGCCGAATACTGCCTAGTTGAGTCGCTCGGCTATCCTCAATTTGGCGCTGCGGCTGCGCGGGTTGGATTTTATCTCCAACGAAGTAGGTTTAATAACCTTCCTTGATATAAGTTTTAAGGTGTCACTGCTGGCTTCGCCTCGCATGAATTGCTTAACTATGCGGTCTTCAAGAGAATGGTAACTGATAACCACTAATCTTCCCCGATGGCGAAGAAGATTAATAGCTTGTTTAAGAGCTGGCTCCAGATTCTGCAGCTCACCATTAACTGCGATGCGAAGTGCCATAAAAGTTCTAGTAGCAGGGTGGATTTTGGCATGATTGCTGCCCACAATTCGCTTCACTACCCGGGCAAGCTCGGAGGTAGTGGTAATAGGGCGACTTTGGACAATGTGCCGAGCTAACCGCCGGCTGTGGCGCTCCTCTCCATATTCCCTGATAATACGAGCTATCTCCCGCTCAGAAAAGGTGTTAACAATGTCACTTGCAGTTAGCCCTTGTCCGGGATCAAACCTCATATCCAGAGGAGCCTCGTGTTGAAAGCTAAAGCCACGTTGGGCTGTATCCAGTTGCAGAGAAGAGACGCCAAGGTCGAAAAAAATACCATCAACTGGATGAAAATGGTATCTTCTACAGGTAGCTTCAAGGTTGGCAAAGTTATCATTAACCAGAGTAACTGCCTCCCCATAGTCACTAAGTTTAGTTTGGGCTACTTTAATAGCTTCAGGATCAGCATCAATGCCTAGAAGTCTTCCCAGGGGTGAGATCTTTTCCAGTATGCCTGCAGCGTGTCCACCCAATCCCACGGTGCAGTCAACAAAGCAGCCTCCTAGCTGAACCTGTAGTCCTTCTATAGCTTCATCAAGCAAAACAGGTATATGAATAGGCAAAGACATAATTAGGCTCATCATTGTGTTCCAAAATCTTCGATGATTTGAAATTTCTGTTCTTCGGCTGAGGCGTTCTCTACCTCCCACAGTTCTTCATTCCAAAGTTCAACACAGGTATTGGCGCCAACAACAATCACGGTATCACCAATCTCAGCATAGTCACGTAATTCCCAAGGCAGCGCTATCCGGCCTTGTCCGTCCAAAGAGGCGCTGAAGGCGGAACCAAAGAGAGCTCGATTCACTTTTCTCAAGTTAGCTGGAGTTACCGGTCTGGTAGATAGACTATCAGCTAGCCTTTTCCACTCACTTAGAGAATAAACAACGACGCATTTCTCCGTACCCAAGGGTTTAGCTAACATCACGCCCTCTCTCATTTCCCGCCTGAACTTTGGAGGTAAGGGTAACCTTCCCTTTTCGTCAACCTTATATGAATATTTACCAGAGAACATCTTATTTCCCCTTGGTTTTTACATCACCTCTATTTCTCCCGTGACCACACCCTTCGACATAACTTACTTCTTGACTCCATCTTTCCCCATTTTTCCCCACAGTATTTAATTAAAACTCAATACTTATATTTTGTCAATACCTTTCGCCCATTTTTGAACTTTTTTGCGATTTTCATTCCTGCGGAACCGAGAATTATCCCAAGCATGCTTGACAGGATGTATCACTCTCATGGACATACTAGGGAGCACTGCGACTTTTTTTGCAGCCATCTACATGCTGTAGCCTATTCCCAGGTGAAGGACACGGACACTCAAGGTGGGAAGCTGACATCCGCATTGCGGGATATCAATAAATGACCGCAGGAAATGCCCGCAGTTTAGCTGGGGCACTAGAGAATTGTACGGATGCAGAATATGGCAGCGACTGGACTTGAACCAGTGACTAAGGGCTTATGAGTCCCAGCCTCGAGGATTGCCAGCAAATGGAAGATGTAACCCGCTTTCTGCGTATATCAGAAATCAAAAACTAAGAGTGAAATTCTAGCTTCTAGACTTTGATATAGCATAAGCCATGCAAGCTGCCGAGAAGTGGATTGCACAGGCGGCTTCTATAGCGGAAGGAATCAGGCCTCCAACACCAGCATGTCGCCCACCTTGTACAGCGCAGCCAACTCCATACAGCTCTTTCATAATGCTTTCGATATGGCTATCATACCCCAAATCGGGATTGGTGAGTACTTGAGGTAAAGCTACGCTTGGTTTGTTTGCAACTATTTGAAGGACAGCCTCTAAGGAGTTTACCGCTTCTTTCACGGCATTTGCATGGTCTGGAGGGAGTCCATTTCTAAAACCCAACGCCTTTTCGAATTGTTCCAATGGTGGTTGAAAAATTGGGTCTATTAGTTTTTCAATGGCTTCGTGTACTGCTTCCTCAAACTGTTCAGAACCCTCAGGATGAATCTTGCCCTCCTCGTTTATCCGATATATTACGTTTTCCTCTGCAAAGAGCTTGTTAAGTTCGTGGGGGAACAAGGTTTCGACATCTGCGGGAGACATGACGCCTTGATACCTTAGTTCTTCAAGAGAATTAAGCTTCTCGCACATATCATAGAACTTAAACCACTTCAAGCTGTGAATGAGGTCATCAACCTCTTGGTTGATATTTGGATATTCTGACCAATTATCGGGGTCAGGCCTAGCTCTTAAGGCCTGACAGATAACTAGTCGTTGTGATGAAGGACGGTCAAAGCCGATCTTTGCAAGAACCTCTCTTAACCCGACTCTGATGGACTCAGGGGCATCTTCGCGGATTCGATTAGACCTGCCACCAAAACCGTATCTTCTAGAAAAACTATCATCCATTTCAGTTTGGTCCTAGTCTAGGTGGTTAGATGCTTGGACCCCTTATCTATGACCATTTAACCTACCTTAAACCTCTGTTTATGTTATACAATTGATTCTGTCAATTTCCAGTTGTAAAATGCCTTTATATTTACACCATAAGGTGAGTGAGATATGCCGGTAGAAACTCAACTTATAGCTCCATGTGGTATGAATTGTGGTGTTTGCCTAGCCCATCTTAGAAAAGATAGGAAATGCCCAGGCTGTCATGGAGAAGATACCAATAAATCGGCTTCCTGTGTAAGATGCATTATTAGAAACTGTGAAATGATAAAGATAAGCCAATCTGGCTTTTGTTACGAATGTGAACAATATCCTTGCAAGCGACTGAAGCAACTGGATAAACGATACAGAACAAAATACTCAATGAGCATGATTGAAAACCTTGAGAGTATCAAAGGAATCGGTTTAAGTGCTTTTATCGCAAATGAGAAGGAGCGGTGGCGTTGTAGGAAATGCGGTGGCGTTGTTTGTGTGCACCGGGGTTACTGTTTTTCTTGTGGCGAAAGAAGATAGGGCAGGGCACTTTTCAGACCCAGAGTGCCCCTAGAACTGGGAGAAGATTTAGGTTGTAGCTGGTTAGTCTTTCTGACATTGCTTGATAACTCCTTTTAACTAAACTCCTGTGCTAACGGGTATGCGGAAGGGAAAGGCTTGTTTTGTATTGTGTCCACGATACCACAATAGCGATGGCCCAGAAATCACCCTTGGAGTAGTGCGTTCCACCTTCACCCTTTAATTCACCAGTTACGACAACCCTATCGCCATTGTTGATTCCTTCTCCGTTTACTGCTGGCCTTTCGGTGCCATCATTTTCTACCATCAAATCGTACCAAACTTGTACTGTCCGACCGCCGGAAGCCAATTCAAAGCATGGACAATTTAGTTCCCCCAGCAGACCTACCTTGCCGGATCTGGGTTCGCGTCTCAACTTCTTTTGAAACTGCCCAATTTGTAGTGTATAATTAGACTGCTGTAACATGCAATGCGTCTTGTCAACTCGTACCAACCCCAATAACGCTAGGCTATCTTGGGCTAGACAAAAGGAACCTCTACGTCCCTAAACTGCGGACTTGTTGGCCTTCCTTCGTGCGGAAAGACCACGATTTTTAATGCCATCACAGCCGCGGGCGCGGCCAGCTACAACGGCTTGGAGATGAACCGTGCCATTGTCAACGTTCCCGATCGGCGCATTCAGCTCCTTGTTGATATGTATCATCCAGCAAGGACTGTTCCCGCCACCGTGGATGTGATGGACATCCCGGGCCTCAAACCCCATCCCTCACGCGGAGAAGGCCGGGAAATACGCCTGCTATCCCATATCAAAGAGGTCGAGGTACTACTGTACGTGGTTCGGTGTTTTGAAGACGAGACGATTCCCTTTGAACACCGCCCCATAGACCCAGCACGCGATGTGGAGACCGTCGATTTGGAGCTGATGGTTGCTGACTGCCAGACACTGGAGAACAAGATTAGTCGCCTAGCAAAGAAGGCTCGCACCGATGCCGATCTGTCACGCGTGGTGGCACACTGTCAGAAAGTCAAATGCAGCCTGGATCAAGGCATACCAGCGCGACGGCAGGGGCTAAGCGCTACCGAACTCGCTGACGTTCGCGATTGCCATCTGCTTTCTCTCAAACCAGCGCTCTACATAGCCAACATTAGATCGATACAGGACTCATCGAGCTCTCCAGTAGAGGCGCTTCAAGCGATCGCTAATATGGAAAGCTTCGAGATGGTCACCATCTGTGGCCGGGATGAAGCCGAGATAAGTGAGCTTGAACTTGCGGACCGGCAGGATTTCCTTGCGGCGCTTGGCTTGAAGCAATCATCGATGGAGAGGCTGCTCCGCTCTGCATACCGCATGTTGGGGCTAGTCAGCTTCTTCACGACCGGTGAGGACGAAGTCCGCACCTGGACATGCCGTCAGGGGGATGCCGCTCTTGTAGCAGCTGGCAAGATTCACACAGATATGGAGAAGGGGTTTATCCGTATGGAAGTCATCCGCTGTGAAGATCTCTTTGAGCTGGGCAGCGAGGCTGCGGTGGCCCATGCTGGCAAGCGGCGTCTAGAGGGAAGAACCTACCAAATCCAGGATGGGGATGTTGTAGCGGTACTCTTCAATCCAAACTGATAAACTGCCATCAGATCCCCACCCGCCATTCTCACGTGTCGCGGCAGACCTCAGAGTGAGTGGAAACTAGATCGAAACTCAGACCTGCAGGGCACAAACATTTTTGATTTCGGTTTGCAGCCAAGTGTCTATGTCGCCTGCATAAGTTGGTCAGTTCGTGCACGGC
>JAIWBQ010000107.1:0-4447 GCA_048633745.1 bacterium | reverse complement strand
AAAAGTCAATATCTATCGAGGCATCTGTGGCTATAAAGCAAAGCATAGTAGCCAAGTTTGGGTGAATCATACCAGCTCCTTTAGCTACGCCGCCGATGGTGAACTTGACTCCTCTCATATCACCCTGAACAGCCAGCTCTTTGGGTCTGGTATCTGTGGTCATCATCGCTTTGGCAAAGTCATGGCCTGCGTCTCTATGGAGCCTTATTTTCTCGATTCCTGTTTTAATGCGGTTCATGGGCAGTGGTACTCCAATAACGCCTGTGCTAGCTACAAGGACTTCCTCGGTGGCTATGTCTAGCTTGCTTGCTGCTAGTTTGGCTGTTTCCAAGGCATGTGCCAATCCTTGTTTACCCGCGCAAGCATTGGCACAACCGGAATTTACCACAATTGCTCGAGTTGACCTTTTTGATACATGTCTCTGGGATAAAATAACTGGAGCCGATTTAATTTGGCTGATAGTAAAAACACCAGCGGCTGTGCAAGGCACTTCAGAATGAAGAATGGCTAAATCAAGCTCGTTGCTACTTTTTATCCCAGCATGGACGGCTCCGGCTAGAAATCCTGGAACTGAAGTAACGGTGCCTGAGGGGATTAACTTAAGCATATGAGTCCTTGACTGAATAAAAATGATTAATACTATAGCACACATCGTTTTGCCTATTCATGCTTTACCTTTCTTTGTTCAAGATGCTAAAATTAGTTTGGGGAGAAACATGTCAGGGCACTCTAAGTGGTCGACGATTAAACGGCAGAAGGGGGTGACGGATGCCCGCCGAGGCCAGTTGTTCACCAAGCTTGGCCGGGAAATCACGATAGCAGTGAGACAAGGTGGTCCTAATCTCGAAAGCAACTTTCAGTTGAGGTTAGCGGTCCAGAGAGCTCGCGATGATAATATGCCCTCAGAAAACATTGAGAGAGCTATAAAACGTGGTAGTGGTGGAGCTGAGGGGTCTGATTTGATCGAGATGACACTCGAAGGCTATGGGCCAGGTGGAGTAGCAGTTTTGGTGAAAGCGCTGACCGATAATCGTAACCGCACTATTCAAGAGGTGCGCCGTTTTTTTGTACGCCATGGTAGTAACTTAGGTGAAAGTGGCTGCGTCTCATGGCTTTTCGAGAACAAAGGGATGATCATGGTAGAAAGCGATGGTGCAGATGCTGAAGAAATAGCATTGCAGGCTATCGATATTGGGGCTGAAGATGTTAAGACAGAAAAGGGCTACATCGAAATCTACACCCAGCCACATGATTTAGAAGAAGTAAGGAAGGTCATTGAAGAAGGAAACCGTGTGATTTCAGCAGAGCTCGTTCTTGTGCCTAAGAGCACAGTGTTAATAGGCGGGAAGGAAGCAGCCCAGGCCTTGAACTTTCTCGACCAGCTAGAGGAGCTAGACGATGTGCAGCGTGTCTTCTCCAATATAGACTTTTCTGATGCTACTTTAGATGAGCTGCGCAGTCGGACATAGTATGCGCATTCTTGGCATTGACCCTGGAATCATAAGTTTAGGCTATGGTGTAGTAGATGCCGAGCAGGAAATGCAAATGGTGGATTACGGGGTATTAGGGTTCTCCTCCCAAACTCCTGTAGAGGAAAGGTTGTGCTCTTTATATGGCAAATTAACTAATGTTATCGGTGAACATCACCCTAACGAAGTGGCCATCGAGGAGCCCTTTGTGGGTCGTAATGCTAGGTCGGCATTTGCTATTGGTAGGGCGCAGGCCATAGCTATTCTGGCGGCAGCCAACCAGGGATGGCCCGTCTATTATTACTCACCAGCCCAGGTAAAGCAGCAGGTGACTAATTATGGACGAAGTGATAAACAACAGGTACAAGAAATGGTAAAAATACTGCTTAAGCTTCCTCATCCCCCTCAGCCTGATGATGCTGCTGATGCTTTGGCTGTAGCCATTTGCCACATTCAGCAGAGCCACCTTAGTCATTGGCTCGCTGAGCATATGTCGAAATGATAGCTACATTAGAAGGAATACTGGAATATCGTGGCATTGGGTCGGTCATAATTAATGTTGGCGGGGTAGGTTTTCAGGTACACGTTCCTAGTTCAGCTTTAAGCCAACTTGGAGAAACTAATAATAAAGTTTTCCTTTATACCCATTTCCATGTAGTGGAGGGTAATATCTCTCTTTATGGTTTTATCTCCAGTGAAGAATTAGCTCTATTCAAAAACCTTATTTCTGTCTCCGGGGTTGGTCCTAAGGTGGCTTTAGCACTACTCTCTACCTTGAATACCGAGCAGTTGGTCATGGCTATCAGCAGTGGCAATATCGAGCTTATCAGCCAGGTGCCTGGCATTGGTAAAAAAATGGCCAGCCGCCTTGTCGTTGAACTAAGAGGCAACTTGGCGAAGGAATTGAGAGAGGCAGCCTTGCCTTTAGCTCCAGAAAGTGCTGATGCCGTAACCGCCTTAACCAGCTTGGGCTATTCCTTAAGGGAAGCCGTCCAAGCTATATCTAGCCTTCCTAGTTCCTCGGAGCTGAGCCTGGAGGAAAAAGTTAAAATGGCGTTGCAACAACTGGCTGGGAGATGATACACCGTAACCTCCTGGTGATACCCGGTGGCAAGGGCAGCAGGAAAGGTTCATTCTGATAGGGAAAGGGGGAGTCTCTTTTCTTTGAGCTATTTTTTAATCTTGCTTAGTTTTGTGTTCTCTGAAAGGAGGCTTTGCTGATGGCCTTATATAGAAATCTATCTTTGAGCCGCAGGCAGAGACCAGCTTTTCACCTTTTGCTCCGCAGGTAGGACATAAGGCCGGCTCACTTGCTGCGCTTATTGGGCGCATTAGTTCAAATTCCCGTTGGCATTTAGAGCAATAATACTCATAAATAGGCATTGACCCCCCTTTAATTACTATGAATTTGGCTTCCAGCCAGCTTTCTCTCCTTTTAGTCTCGATTTGGCTGGCTTCTTCTTTGCCAGTTCTCTAGGGCGCAGCATGGAATAAATCCGTAGTGGTTATTTCGCAGTTGAGTTAGGTAGCGGCGGTCGCACCAGCAGGATCGGCTTTGAAGAGCCCTCAATAATCTTGGAGGCTACGCTGCCATAGGCCCATTTGGCAATGCAGGAAAAGCCATGGGTTGCCAGGGCTATCAGCTAATGGAGTTATCCTCAGCATATTGTAGTATGGTCTGAGCTGGCTTCCCCACCAGCGATGCTGCACTAACCTTGACACCTTTATCCCTTAATGCACTTCCCCTTTCACTTAAATAGCGCTTCGCTTCCCTCTCTGTCTTGCCCAGAACATTCTTCACATAGTTATCCCAATCAGGCCCTAGCTCATAAGTTAACCAGCTAGAAAGCTCAACCTTTCCAGTTCTCTTGCTCCATAGCCAAGAAAGCCAGACGCTCCTCCTGATTCATCTCCGCTACCCTGACTTCGATTTTCACACCTAGTTTCATTACCGCCTGGCGCAGGCTGTTCATAAGATCGTCCTTGATTGAGACAGGGATGCCTAGGAAAGGAAGCACGAGGGTAAGCCTAACCTCATCGTTCTTCAGGGTTATATCCTTAACCATTCCCAGTTCAAGTAAGGTGCGATTGATCTCCGGGTGCATTACCTGCTTTATTGCTTGATGCACATCTTCTTCCGAAATATTCCCAGCCATTATGCCTCCTTTCATTAATTGGTGCATCATCTATCCGTCCGATTTACAGCATCCTGATTGCCTCCAGTGGGCAGGATTCAACACATATGGCACAATCCTGACAAAAGCCCGGAATGGGATAGGGCAAATCGTATGGCTCCTCTTGCTTCCAAAGTCTAGTGGGACATTCAAGAACAGCAGCGCAAACTCCTTTGTCGCACCTCTCTGGATGGCACTTCTCATAGTCCACCGCAACCTTCAGTTTTAGCTCTAACATCTTTCCTCTCCTAGCTAGAGCAACGCCTCGACTTTGGGTCGGATCATGCTTTCGGGAAGAGCGCCAAGACTGGAATCGATAAGTTGACCGTATCTGAAAAACAGCAGCAAAGGAATGCTCATAACCTGATATTTTACGGCTGTCCGAGGGTTCTCATCCACGTTAAGCTTGCAAAACTTGAATTTTCCATTGTATTCCTTCGACAGCTTCTCAGTTATCGGTGCAATCATATTACATGGTCCGCACCACGGCGCCCAGAAATCTACTGCCACAGGCAGGTCAGATATTATGACGGCATCCTCGAAATTCTGATCTGTGATCTCTAGTATCATAGCTCGTCCTATATGCAGAAAATTCTAGTATCAGCCACAGGCACGTGTATTTGAACCTCGCTCACAAGATTCTACCAAAGCCTTTAAAAAAACCCCTGGAATTGGAGTCCTGTCATCCGATAACTTAAGCTTTCTTCTGGCCTCATAGTAGTCTATGGTTCCAAATGACTCATCTGGCCCAAAAGCTATACGCAACACTTGCATCAAAGTGCCCAAAGCTTCGTTGAACTCAAT
>JAIWBQ010000106.1:0-2381 GCA_048633745.1 bacterium | reverse complement strand
ATTGATTTACGTAGTTGGAGTCATAGCCAGCAACATTGGTGGAAAGAAACTGATTGGTTGGGGCGAGTCCTGGGTTTTTGGAAAGATTCCAGTAGTTCGGCAAATCTACAACGGTGTTAAGCAAATCATGCAAGCCTTCTCTACACCTAAAGCTAGCGAAACTGGCTTTATGGAAGTCGTACTGGTAGAATTCCCTCACAAGGGTATGAAAACCATAGGCCTTGTCACCAATGAATCGTACCAAGAGTCTGGCGAGAAACTGCTCCATGTCTTCATCCCGACCACCCCGATTCCGACATCGGGCTATCTAGAGATAATAAGGGAATCTGACGTTATTCACATTGATATATCAATCGAAGATGCGTTAAAAATGGTCGTATCTGCCGGCAAGGTGTCACCCGAAGGCGTCACTGACAAAATTGCCTATTATTGAAGCTAATAGAACGACTATGTCTGTATGGCTGGTTGACTTGACTATGGTTTTAAGATGCGTTCATAGTATTACCTGTGATGATTGCCGCAGGTAATTTCTTATACAAGGTTATTTAACGTCGACAATTGAAAACAGAGGGACTGAAGGCAAGACTCAAGTTACAGTGGAAAAATTACCTGTGGCAAACTGCTGCTGCAACTTTTGTATTGTTCTTGGCATTGCGATTCCTACAGCAACGGGACATAGTAATTATATCATCAATAGCCGCAACAGCATTCATTGTATTCTGTACACCCAATAGCCCATTTGCAAGACCAAGGAATGTCATAGGGGGACATTCACTGGGTCTTCTTGCTGGTACGTTAGCATTCTTAGTTCCACAATTAGGACCAGGAACAGCCAAATTGTCACTTGCTGTAGGTTTGAATATCCTTCTAATGCTGGTGACGGCTACTGTACATCCACCAGCTTGTGGTACAGCATTGGGCATAGCTATAACTGGTCCTTCTGTTGAAGCTGTAGTAGCTGTATTAGTAAGCTCTACAACGTTATCTTTGGGGCGATTCTTTCTAAGGAAGTATCTTAAGAATTTGTTATAACATTCCTAGTGGTTCCAGGTATTGCAATTGGAATTGAAATTATCGCTGGTATTATCATATTTGAGGTATGCTGTAAGGCCTACAGGAGCGGCCATCCCTATTAACGCTAAAGCAAAGGAGATGAGAAACTCTTCTAGGTAGCTGGCTTAATGACGAGGTGAGAACTTTCTGGCGGATACGCGAGGCGTGCTAAAGCTATTAGTGGCAGCGGCTGGATTTGAACCAGCGACCAAAGGCTTATGAGTCCTCTGCTCTACCCCTGAGCTACGCTGCCTGAAAAATAGTTTAGCATTGGCTATTGGAGACGGTCAAATCAAATTTTCCTATTGTTACTGTCAACTGTTAGTCGGGGAGAATCCCAGATAGCCATCGAATTAAAGCTCCAAAGCTCCATGAGATAATGCCCCGAGAAGTTGCCTACATTGCCTTCGATCGCTCCTAAGCCTCTGAGACCATCTCCATTCACTTCCAGATGCCAGGGACGGGAAAAACTACGAGAATATGGAGAAGATAGCTGGTGCCTGGGGTAAGCCCGCTACTGTAACTGGCTCAAAATAGCCGATAAATTGTGCCTTTTGGTACGGAGAGATGTATAGGACACAGTCTGCTTAAGAGAGCGTTTATTAATGGTGAGTTGCCACTCTCCCCTTGTCGTTCTGAACGTAGCGAAGCGGAGTGAAGAATCTCAGGGATTCTTCGCCTGCGGCTCAGAATGACAAAATAAGGTTGCTAAACAATCTCTGCTTAAGGAACTTGGCATGGTCGGCTTTCTCAGAGATGTTACAGTAACATAGCGAGATTGAAAATGTCTGACATCGTCGGAGATGCTATACTCCACATAGCATGAAACAGAAAATCAAAGAAACCCTCCGCCATTATAAGAAAAGGGAAATCACTGCTGAAAACTTAAAATCCTCAGCTGTGCTTGTACCTTTGTTTTATAGTGAGGGGCAGTATCACGTTCTATTTACCAAAAGGAGCAGTCAAGTAGACTTCCACAGAGGTCAAGTTTGCTTTCCTGGTGGAAGGCCCGACCCTCGTGATTCCAGCCTCCTTCAAACCGCCCTCAGGGAGGCTGAAGAGGAGGTAGGTCTAAAAGCTAAAGGCGTAGAGATCTTAGGAGAACTCGATGATACCCCAACTCTCACCAGTGGCTATATCATCTCACCTTTTGTTGCTGTGATATCCTACCCTTACCACTTTAAGGCCGATCCCAGGGAAGTGGAAGAAATTTTCTCCGTTCCTTTAGCGGCTTTAATGGATGAAGCCAATGTTAGACAGGATAAAAACGGACTCGGTTATGCCTACGAATACGAAGGGCACATTATCTGGGGAGCTACAGCCAGAAT
>JAIWBQ010000105.1:0-3466 GCA_048633745.1 bacterium | reverse complement strand
CAATGGCTTTCCCCAGCCCTGAGAGGGCTATTAGAGCTTTGGGGCATCTAGCAGATTATTCAGAGTTTCGCACAGCTTATGAGAAGTTACCCCTCTAGGATTATCCTGGCGTCGATAGCTACAGCCTTATCAGGATAGGCGAATACGGGATTAAGGTCGAGTTCCTTTATTTGAGGATTCTTGTCTACGAACTGAGATACCTTGACTATCAACTCTTCCAACGCAGAGATGTTTACTGGTTTTTGACCTCTGTATCCTTCTAGTATAGGATATCCCTTTATTTCTCTGATCATCTCTTTAGCATCTCTTTTGGTAACCGGGACAATTCTGAAAGCAACGTCCTTTAACACCTCTACCAACACGCCACCGAGTCCAAACATGAGTACAGGACCGACTTGAGGATCTTTGCTCATGCCGATAATTACTTCTACCCCTGATGGAGCCATAGGTTGCACCGATACACCCTGAATCACAGCTCGGGGGAAACTTTGTTTCACGGATGCCATAATCTCACTATAGGCCTTGCCCACTTGAGCGGCAGTGGCTAGTCCTAGTTTAACGCCACCAGAATCGCTTTTGTGAACCACATCAGGGGAACTTATTTTCAGCACTACAGGAAGGCCCATTTCCTTGCTTACGGAAATTGCCTCCTTTTTACTCCTGGCAAGTCTTGCTTCCACAACAGGTAGCCTCGCTTGCTTAAGGAGCTCCTTAGATTCGACCTCGGTTAATGCTCTTGGCTGATTTAGAATTTGACTCTTTGCCATTGCTTATCCCTCTCCTTCGTTAGCATAATTTTTTAATTAACACCTATTCTGATCCCTTATTTGGTTTCAAAGTATTCACCAAAGCAACCATAAAACTGCTGCTCTGGACAGAAAGTATAAATGGTGTGATTAAAAAAAGCAAGTGAGTGTACTGCATATGACACCTTGGTATTACCCGATAGACCGGGTAAGCAATAGATGGATTATCATTGCGGAGTGTTATACGGCTACTACTAAGTGACAGGTGACCATTCCTGCCGAGATCAGGAAAGCCTTGGGGCTTAAGCCGAGGGACAAAATAGCTTCTATTCCCAACCAAGGTGAGATGAAGCTTGAGCCATCATCCTCAGCTTTCAGAGCCGGTTTTGAGGCGGTTAAAGCGCGAAAAAAAACCAGAAGACTTTAAGGAATTGCGAAGCAAGGTTCAAGAGTCGGTAGCCCAGAAGGCTTTAGCCTATTAATTATAGTCTTCAGCGCAATTTCATATAAAATACTCTCCCTTGATAGGAGAGGGTCAGGGTGAGACTGAGCATTAAGAGCTTGTTCTGAGCCGAAACCCTGAGTGTAGCGAAGGGTCAGCGAAGGACGAGGGGGAATTCTCCCTCCCACCAGGGGAAGGAGGATTATACTGAGATTATGGCCACTTCGGGTTCGACTGCAATTTAGACTAATTCCGTATTATTTTGGTATTAGGACTTTTTTCACATCTATCACGGACCGGATTGGATACTGATTGCATTTTGGGTACTTTACCTCCAAAATCTAGGAAAAATCCCCTATCTCTTCAGGGACTTTGGTCTATGGCAGAGACCAGTTGGCTTTCCCATGTAGTACTTTTTGGTGATAGACCGATTTTGGAGCCTATGTTAGCTTAAACAATACCCTATGCATACTGTGCAATATGTAAAAAAGAAACTCTTCACAACAAATTGTGTTGTTGGGGGGTATGGGTGTGTATTGAATATCGCTTATCAGATTAAGGAGGTAAAAGTTGCCAAAGGATAGATGGCTGCTAACGAATGATGAGATAAGAGACATAGTTGGAGAAGACCAGCGCAACTATGTTACGGATAGGAGAGGGGAGTTTGAGATAGTGGCGTTGGTGCAAGACGCTAAGACTAAGCGAAAGTTGGTGGAGTGGATAACTTCAATGGGCGACTACTCACCTGACTTTGCAGAAAATACCTTTAGGATTTCAAAAGACGACTGGCAAGCCCTGCGAATAGAACTGGGACTGGAGAAGTAGCAGGACTCAGGCTTGGCGTCAAGGTAAATTGCCTCCCTCTAGCTTCCTCCCACCAAGGGAGGATCATAAAGAATTTTACGGCTAGCTATAATCACTTTCCCCCGGATTTCGGTATTCCCATCCATCTTGGAGTCCTATCCATATATTCACGGTAGGCGTCGCTGTATCTCTCAAGCAAGAAGCGTTCTTCAAAACTGGCATAGCGGACATTCGCGAAAATCATAGATGCGATCGAAAGCACTAGAAAGAGCCACGAAGCGCAGGCGATACTTATGCCTATGGCCATTAAAAACGCAGTGAGATACATAGGATGTCTGGAAAAGCGATATAGCCCTCCGGTAGCCGGCCCGTCACCCGGCCGTATGGAAACTAGGTTGATCCAGACTATCGTGTACATAACTAGTCCCACCAAAGCTATAGGAAGACCTACGTAAAACCATGTCGTCCCTAATTTTAAAGGCAGGAAAATGGAGTAGATAATGGGAAGAAACATGACTACTCTTGAAAGACCGAAGACTTTTCTCTCAGCCTCGTTAAGAGTCGACATGTCAGGACTGGGAGGCGCTCTTTTTTTCAATGGCGTTAAGGTAAGTAAAAGAATAGGTAATAGAGCATAAAGCTCAAAAATCCAGGCATTCCACAAACCTATCTCAAAAGCTGGTATAAGCGACATGTTTTTCCTCCTTTCCAATTCCTCCGTTCATAGACGGTTCCTCTTATTTTGTGTTTTTGCATAGACAAGAGAACCCCTGATGAAAACTAGTGAAATATTTAATCTCTAAGATCGCACCGCTTTGGCCAATGTACAGTGTTTTAGGACTCAGTTCCAGTGGTGCCACCACAGTGTAGAGCTTATGCTCGATACGCACACGTTTCCAGGCCTATTTCACAGCGCCAGCTTTTCTCAGTTCTTCCACTAGCTCCCTGCTGTAGCCCAGCTCCTGCAAGATTTCCTGGGTGTGCTGCCCCAGGAGGGGGGCGAAGTTTCTGAACTGGGCCGGGGTCTCGGAGAGCTTTATCGCGAACCCGAGCTGCTTCACCTTTCCCTGTGTCGGATGCTCCAGTTCCATGATCATGTTGCGATGGAGTATCTGGGGATCCTTGAGTACCTCATCGAAGGTCAGGACTGGGCTGACGCAGGTATCGGCCTCCTTCATGATCTCAAACCACTCATCCCTGGTCTTAGTCAAGACCTTGTCCCTGATGGCGGAGACCACCTCATCGTATTTTTCCCCGGTGGCATGATGGTGGTGGATAAGCTCCTCCACGCCTAGGGCGCGGCAGAACCGCTCCCAGAAATAGGATTCCAGGGGGCAGGAGGCGATATACTTGCCGTCCTTGGTCTGCCAGGAGTTCTGTATAAGCTGCGCATCTCGCCTCTTGGGCATAGGGCCGTATACCATGTGTTGCCCCAGCAGTATGGCTGCGAAGCTCAGGGCGCTATCGGCGAAAG
>JAIWBQ010000104.1:0-2069 GCA_048633745.1 bacterium | reverse complement strand
CGCACCATTTTGAACTATGGGCACACCATTGCTCATGGACTAGAGGCAGCTACCCAATACAGGCGTTTTCTCCATGGGGAGGCAGTAGCCATTGGCATGATGGGAGCAGCTAAAGTTAGTCAGCGGCTGGGTCTTTTACCTCCAGCCGCAGCTGAACTGCAACAATCCCTGTTACAAAAATTTGGGTTGCCGATTAGCTTTTCTAAAATAGATTTACCTGATATAACAAAGGCCATGAAACTGGATAAAAAGATGAAAGGAAAGAGAATCCACTGGGTTCTTCTGGAAGATATAGGCAAGGCAGTGATTCGTAATGACGTGCCTCAGCAGGATGTAATGAGTGTCCTTCAGGAGCTAGCGGAGCCATGACTTCGGTCGCTCAAAGCCTTTTCCCATGCATGAGTCCTCATTGGGTACTGCCCAATTGTGATTCTGGACTTTAGAAAGTCTATCTCTTTCACTTTCCCACGAAGGATTTTGCTTTCCCCTAGCAATGTTTTCAGTTCCACTTGGTCACCGTCGAACTTAGCATAAGCAATATCTTCCAGAATGGCTTCTTCGGCTTTTTCATCCGGATATGCATTGGCGAGACATATTTCTTAATGCCTCACTTGGACTTTCAACTTAGCCTCTGCAAGCAAGCGGTCTAGAATCCTTCCAGTTTCCTCCGCTGCGCGCCCCTTGCCCAATGGGTGACCTTCCAGAGAAGCTTGGAAAATCTCAAGGTCATAATAGATAGACCCAATGGCATCCATATCCCTTTTCTTTAGTTCCTCCCTTAAGTTTAAATCCATCTCTTCTGAGACAACTTTGTTAAGCACAGCCCATGTATTATTTACCCCGCTTCCAGTGGCTAAGTCCTTTATCCTTCCAGCAATCTCCAGAGAATCGAAGGAGGGCTCAACGACGACGAGCACGCTGTCTGTGCTTGTCTCTACTCCTCTGCCAAAATGCTCCACCCCTGCCTCCATATCCACAATTGCTACTTCAGCTTCCTTCAGGCGAAGTTTTTTCAAGAATTCCCGGGATAACACCCCCATAGGACAAGCGCAGCCCTCAAGTGAGTGCATTATCTTACCTATGGCGACCAATCTGATTCCATCCTTCTCCAACATATATTCAGGAGGGATATCTTTCAACCAGATCTCAGCTTGGGCTAGAACCTCCGGTTGGCTCATCTTTTGCTTTAAACTTTTCTTTCCGCCGACAAGCTCCATAAGTGGAACAGGTGCCCTGTCAAAGCCAAGCATGCGATAAAGCCCCAGATTTGACTCGTCCGAGTCTACCACCAGTGCCTGATAGCCTTTCTGTTGCATCCCTTTTGCTAGCAAGGTAACTATAGCGCTTTTGCCGCTGCCGCCCTTTCCACAAACCGATATCTTCATTTGCTCCTCAGCTCTCCAGTTTTCTCTTTAATGATTCTATTTTACCACCTATACTCGAGGGTTTGTCCCGTCGGTCGTCGATCTTGATTGTGGTTATCACCCTCATGACATCATCGCTAAAAGCATTTTCGTGCATCTGCCTAACTAAGCTTAGAACCTTGTCCAAGTCTCCCTCTATGATCGTTGACATTGGAGTTAATGCAACCTTTATATCCTCTATATCCTCATCCATCAATGGTTTGAGCGATTGAGCCACATATTTACTGACTGAAGGGGTTTTTGTACCTATAGGGATAATGCTCACCTCTGTAATTGCCACCATAGCTATGTCCTCCTGTTTCATTGGTAACTCGACAGTAAGCTCAAGAAGCGTCTCAACTTTTGAGCGGATTATATGCTCAGGAGCAACGCCCACAATGTGATCAATAAGTTGACCATTCTTGAAAAACATCTGCATAGGTATGCTCATAATCTGGTATTTCGCAGCTGTTTGAGGGTTCTCGTCTACATTTACCTTGCAAAATTTAAATCTGTCCTTATATTCTTCTGAGAGCTTGTCATATATTGGAGAAACTATAGCACATGGGGCGCACCCAGGTGCCCAAAAATCTACCTCTGTGGGAAGCCCCGATTTCAAAACCTCTTCCTCAAAATTTTGATCCGTAACCTCTATAACCATTCTAT
>JAIWBQ010000103.1:0-6854 GCA_048633745.1 bacterium | reverse complement strand
GCATTCTCCTCAGCTCCAAATTGCGGAGCATCATAAGGGCAGGCTTCAAGACACAGTCCGCAACTGTCCTTTCCCAGGCATGCTTCCCTATCCACCACCACTATGCCATCCTCTTCCCTTTTGCTTATGGCACTGGTTGGACAAGCCGGTATGCAGGCTGGCTCAGCACAGTGGTAACAGGTCGTGGACAGGAAGGTGACAAACGGCTCAGGATATTTACCTCGCTCGATAGTGACTACCCTTCTCCAACTGGCTGGCCCCGCTGGCACATCGTGCCAGTCCTTGCAAGCTACCACGCAGGTATAACAGCCAATACATCTGGTCTGATTGAAGTAAAATGCTAGTTGCATTGCCTGTCTACCTCCTTGCTGTTCTGCTACCCCAGTCACTGTAAGCTGGTAGAGACTCCGAATCTTGGTTATGGCGGTTGCGGCACAGTTCGAGAGGTATTCTTATACATCTTGGCCGTTTTCAGCCAGGGACGTTTCATTACATCTGCCTGGCGCGTATGCTTATACCACTCGACGAACTCTTCCTCGCGATTCGGATCAGTGCAGTTAGAAAAGCCAAAGGCTATCCACTTTGCCATCTAGCTCCTCCTTTTTTCCATTAAGATTGTGGCTATGTTAGCTCCGCTGCTCGCTGGCTGTCAAGGCCTTTAGTGAGTCCTTAATCCGTGAGTAACTCCCCAGTTCCAAAGCTATTTGAATTGTGGTAAATTTTCACCCAAGAGGGGAAAAGCCCATGAGGAATCGTAGTTCCTTAGGAGTTATTCTTACTGGTGGTTTTGAAGAGGATGTAACACCCTGGGCAGGAGCAGCATTACTGGTGGAGCTATGTCTTAAGTCGGAAGTAGAGGCAGCAGCAGAGCGGACATTACCCCACAAGAAATCACCAAAAGGGTTAAGGCAAGGGCAGATGGTGGAATCATTTGTGTTGTTAAGTGCTTTGGGTGGTGATTGTATTGAGGACATGGAGCGATTAGGTCAGGATAAGGGACTGGAAGCGATGCTGGGCTATTGCCCACCAGCACCGGAGACAGCCAGGCAATGGCTGGATAAGTTTCATGATGAGGGGCTGATGAAGCAACGGCCACTGCAGGGGTCTTTCATTCCCCCTGAATCAGTAACCTTAGCTGGGCTCAAGGAGCCTAATCGGCAGGCAATATGGACTTACGTAGATAAAGTTAATCCAGGCTGGCAGGTGACCTTTGGATGTAGATGCCCAGTTAGTAGAGACAGCTAAGGCAAATGTCCAATACTGCTATGAAGGTTACCGAGCTTTGCAGCCTATAGAGGTGGAGTGGGCAGAGACAGGACTGGTGCTAGCTGATGAGCTTCGTGAGGGTAATGTACCTGCTGGTCGGGGCATAAAGGAGATAGTGGACGAGGCTTATAACATGCTGCCGCCGGGGCCCTGGCAGGTGTGGGTGAGGTCTGATTCAGCAGCTTATGAACAAGAGAATTCGGATCACTGGCAGGGGCTGGGATGGCAATTTGCTGTAAGTGCTGATCTGAGTCGGGGGTTAAGGCAAGAGATTGAGGCTTTGCCCGAGGAAGCTTGGAAGCTGTGGAAGGCAGAGAAGCGAGGCATGGTGAGAGAATGGGCTGAGGTACCTTATGTGCCGGCTCGTCGGTATGAAAAGAGAGATAGCCAGCCCTACCGATATCTGGCTATAAGGGTACGCAGGCAGCAAGGTGAACTATTTGAGGATGGAGCTAAGGTACGCCATTTTGCCATCGTCACCAACATATGGGATATGGATGGTCAAGAATTGCTAGAATGGCAGAGAGGCAAAGCCGGCACCATCGAGCATATTCACCATATCATCAATAATGAGCTGGCAGGTGGTGTTTATCCCAGTGCCAAACACGGCGCCAACACTGCCTGGTTGAGACTACAAGTGTTGACTCATAACATGCTTCAGTTATTGAAAGCAGTATCCTTACCACAAGAATATGCCACTGCCCGCCCCAAGAGGCTGAGGTTTGCCATCTTCACCCAGTTTGGACGGGTGATAAACCATGCAGGTAAGCTATTACTCCGCCTGGCAAACAAAGCTTGGGAAGTATTGCTTCGCTCAGCTTACTATCGGGTGTTGGCATTAAGTCCACCAGCTAACACGCCTTAACCACTATCTGCTTAACTATCTTTTTGTCAGGCAATAATCTTGGGTAGCCATTATTTTGCCTCACGACTTGGTAATCCCAATTTAGGCACCAAGCTCTTTGCTAAACTGAAACAGAGAGGTATGGAAAAGTCTCTCTGCTAACCAAGCGTTGGAGCAAAAGCGGGACTAAAATACCATCATTGCCTCAAAACTACACTGCCCTCCGGATATTTTTATCAATTCACGGATTAAGGGCCACCACACCTTATTGACAAAAACTTGGCGAATCAGCTACACTTGCGGGCTAGTGGGTATGTGAAGATGCTCGTGCAGAAGGCGCCTCTTTGCGCTCAGCGTTTGCTGGGTGTCTTCTAGATCGATAGACCAATCAGGAGGTACAGTATAATGGCTATGATGCCAGGACGGAATAAGCTGACCGTCTACGATGTACAGAATCTCAAAGGCAAGGAGCCAATAATGATGACCGCGGCAAGTGATCCCTGGATAGCCAGAGCAGCTGAGGCCGCAGGTATGCATATTCTGAGATGCTGGGGCTGGGGCAGTGATGAGGAGAGCATGATGCAGAATATGCCAATGACCGTGAAGGAACTGAGGAGGGCCGCGCCAAAACTTCTCCTCAATCCTCTTCTGCTGCCCAGCACGGTAAGTCCCAGCGACGCGGAGGCGATACGGTGGGCGACTGTTGCCATGGGCGCCGGTGCTGACATAGTTCTTATGTTAGCAGTATCCCCGGACCGAGTCGCCGCAGTTGCGAAGCAGAAGATTCCGGTTTTTACCCATGTTGGACTTACCCCGATTTGGTACACTACGTGGAGAGGTGGCTACGTAGCGGTTGCCAAGACCTCACAAGATGCGCTCCAGGTCTACAAGGATGCATTGGCGTATCAGGAAGCTGGTGCCGCCATGCTTACTATAGAGTGTACGCCCGAGAGAGTCACAGCCGAGATAGCGAAGCGGTTGCGCATACCCGTGATCTCCATTGGCGCTGGTGCAGGATCTGATGGTGTGGAATTGGTGGCCGTTGATGTGCTCGGGCTCAGCCGTTATCCTGCTCCGCGACATGCCAAGAAGTACCGCGAATTCTATAATGAAACGGTCGCTGCTTTCAAGGAGTTCAAAGACGAAGTGAACAGCGGCGCCTTCCCCACCAAAGAGAGCGCCATCGCCATTAAGGACGAAGAATTCGAGCTCTTCATGGAGGGGCTGGAGCGTATTTAGTCGCTGAGCTAGCCTGCGCTCGTTTCTTCGCCTGCAAAGATTAGCGCGAGGATGGACGTAGCTGAGCAAGCTTCACCTTCAGAGAAGCGAGTAGCCACCGTCCGCGCTCCAAACAGCACCTGTAACAAACGAGGCATCATCAGAGGCTAAGAACAAGGCGACTTTAGCTACCTCGTCCGGGTCCGCAAGCCTTCCAAAATGTACTAAATCCTCAGGTTTGGCAATGTAATTCCCACTTCGGATGCTTTGATGAAACCTGATATCCATCCTGGCATTGCTAGGACTCACATCAACTAGGGAAGCAACTTGGGCTTGCCGAAATTACCATGCAGTTTCTCGCTCGTCACTAATTACAATAAGCCGCCATTCCTCTGACTATAGCGGCTTGCAGATTATCTCGCTGATGTGAAGTCCTGCTAACTTAGTGGAGGGGGCAGCCGTAGCTAGCACAGCAGTATCCGCTCCAGCTGTAGTTCCGGCAATAGCGATTACCTTCTCACCCGTTACCGCAAGACCGCCATCGGCTGCCATGAGCAATATCTCCACACATACCTTGATTCCCTGGCAAAACATTCTTAGAAGGTTGGCCATAGCTCTTGGCGTCCTAGACCCGTAGAAATCTTCCGTATGAAATAGCATGGTCCCAAAATGAACCTGGTGTCCCTGCGCTTCCAGTTCGGATACCAGCTCCCTTGGAAACTGCTGCGTCTCATTGAACCCAAACTGCCAGGGGATCACGATCAGCTTGATGTTCGTGTTTGCAAAAGATTCCATCGCTGAGTGCGCAATGTTACCTCTGGTGGAAGCCAGGATAACCTTGTCAATTCCCCTGGCATTAGCTCGTTCCCTCACTAATCTCAAAACTTCACTTGTGTTCTCCTCGCCTGCCTTCTCGAAATAGACAATCTGTTCTTGCACTATGGCCTCCTTAATATGAAACTAACTTCCTTGAAGAGCGCACATGACCTATCTGACAGTCCTTATCCATCTCTGGGCTTTTGCTTTCCTACCCTGGTGTAGGCCTCTTCAGGAATATCCTCGACGTTCTTATATATGCAGTATCTGCAAGATCCTCCTGCCATCTTCTCAGGAGGGAGAGTCACATTGGCGGGATAGCCAAGCTGCTCGATAGACAGGATTTCCAGGACAGGGGAGTGAGTGCAATAGATCGGGAAGTCGCTCATGCCCCAGGTCATGGCATGTGGCTTCTGTATCATGCTAAGGTTGCGCGGTGGTTCATAGGCTCCCCTTTGGACCAATCGCTGGCCGCTGCCGCAAGGCTCCATCGTTATGCATACCTTCTCATCATCCTCTTCCACCTTCATAGCCTCGAGATGACCTCGCAGTACACTGGCTAGCCCCTGGACTCGGCGCCGAAAGTCGACTTTCTTCACATCAACCATGGGGCTAACATATGCCCCAATAACTTTTCTCAACGCCTGATAAAGGGCATCCTCCCCATAGTTGGTATAGATGTAATCCATAAATCCTGCGGTCCAGTCTACATAGAGGTCGTGCATGGAAGAAAATTCGCGATACATCCGACTGGCCAGCTTCTTGGCCCGCTCCTTATCACCTGCTTCAATAGCCTCGGTGAGAAGGTCCACAGTGCGCCTTCCCATTTCCTCGAGTTCTTCATGGGTGAATACCCTATTCGTCATCACAGCCCTCCTAGTTCTCTTGCATCTGCAAATCCAGATCGATCATATTATACATGATTTCCCATACCAACTAGTGTATCTATGGTAACCTTCATTTTGAAAGTTCTAAACAAACTATATATGAAACTCGATTATATCACCATCCTGAAGCACGTGTCCTTTGCTAACTCTCTGCCCATCATACTTTCCTGAGCCCCAAACAACAGCATACTTTAAATTACTGCGGAAATCCTTGTGGATCGATTCAGCAGCCTCCTCTACTGTGCTACCCTTATCCAATATCATGGGGTCACTTAGGTCAGCTTTGGTGCCAGGAGTCTTGGTATAAACCCGGACGATGTTCAATGTTCGATAAATTGTTCTTTTAAACTCTTCCAAGCCTCTACTTTCTTTAGCCGAAATGGAAACTATGGGAAACAGCTTAGCATATTGTGAACGTAAGCCTTCCCAATTGCCGTCTGAAGCTTCCAGGTCATTCTTATTTCCCACGATCAGCATCTTCCTGGGATAACTTCCCGGGGTTAGCTGAGTAGCAATAGTGGCTAAAGGCTCTATTCTTGCCTCTTTTAACTCTTGAAGAGTAGTCTCTACCTGGCTTATTGGCTCGAGGGATAAGTCTATTACGATAGCAATGAGATCAGCATTTCTAAGGACATTGGCCAGCAGTACTCTCACCTCCTTGTGCCCGATGGGTGGCGTATCCACCAGTTGAATCTGGATATCGGTAAACTTCATCATCCCCGGGATAGGGATTTTAGTGGTGTAAGGATATGCAGCTATCTCAGGGATAGCCTCAGTCACCACTGCTAACAGATGTGACTTCCCCGCGTTGGTTGGTCCTACCAGCATAACTTGTCCTGCACCCTCTTTCCTAATATAGAAGCCAGCGCTTCTGGCTGTGGCATATTTTCTTTCTGCCTCCTGTGAGAACTTGGCAATCTTCTTCCTCAGATCAGCATGGAGCTTATCAGTGCCTTTATGCTTGGGCATAATGGCAAGCATGGCTTCCAGAGCCGCAATCTTTTCCTCTGGATCCTTGGCTGACCTATATCTCTTCTCAGCCTCAAAATACTGTGGTGGCAAATTCGCCGGCATAGCCTTATTTTAACACCACGCCCTGCCTGATAGGCAAAAACTGCTATAATGCCTTGGGTGGGCTATGAGTGTTAGCATCACTGTCTATGGTGGTGCTGGAGTAATAGGCGGGAATAAGCTTTTACTTGAGGCAGATGGCACTACAATATTCTTTGATTTCGGCACTAACTATGCCCATTGGTCTCAATATTTTGAGGAATACCTGAAGCCTCGTGCCAGCAGAGGTCTGGCGGACCTATTTGAAATCGGGCTTCTCCCTCCTTTAAGAGGCATCTACCGGGATGAGCTTGAACCACCCAGTGAAGACGTCTGGTCAAGGCTACGCTCTCCTATCAAGGATAGCCACTTAGATGCCATCCTTCTCTCTCATGCACATCTCGACCACAGTGGCCATATATCATTCTTGGATCCTGATATCCCCATTGTATGCAGCCCTATTACAACATTCCTCGCCAAGGCAATTCAGGACTCAAGCAGAGGAGATTTTGAGAAGGAAGTATGCTATATCCTGCCTCGTGAAGAGCAAGAGCAACTGATTGGCACGCGTGATTGGAAGAGATATGCCTCAATACAAAGGCAATTCTGCTTTACCGAGCCTTCAGCATTTCTACCGTCCGAATTATACTTTCCTATCATAAGAGCTGAAGCAGACAACCTCGCTTTTTAGCATCGTTTTCATCTAAAACTTTATGTCAAGTAATTCCAGGGCATAGGCAACATCCTCAAAAAGCACAGCCCCTTTTCCTGAA
>JAIWBQ010000102.1:0-5470 GCA_048633745.1 bacterium | reverse complement strand
AAGGTTGATACACTCATCATCATACCTAATGACCGCCTTCTTCAGCTTTGCGATGCCAAGACAACCGTGGACAGCGCCTTTAAGCTGGCAGATGATGCTCTTCTTCTGGGAGTTCAGGCTATCTCTGAGGTAGTTACCATTCCAGGATTGATCAACCTTGACTTCGCCGATATTAAATCAGTAATGAAAGATGCCGGCCCAGCCTGGATGTCTGTAGGCAAAGCCAGCGGGCAAAGCCGCGCTACTGAAGCAGCTAAGGCTGCTCTGGCTAGCCCTCTGCTCGACGTATCCATAAACGGGGCCAGGGGCGTGCTATTCAATATCACTGGTGGCTCAAGCCTTACCCTGTTCGAGTGCAACGAGGCAGCTCAAGTGATCAGTCAGGCAGTGTCCCCCAATGCCAACATAGTCTTCGGAGTGGTATTTGACCCCAGGATGGATAGCGAGGTTCGAATTACTGTTATCGCTACTGGCTTCGTTAGCCAATATGGCGAGGGAGTAGCCGGCACTGAGGAACTTCGTCGCCTGATAAAAGGCGACAGTGCGGTTCTTGATGTTCCCTCTTTCTTGCGCCGTGGTCAGCGTTTTCCTGCATCTCATTTAAATTTAAGTAGTGATTTTAAAACTCCTGCAAAGGTTACTCCAGAGCCAGCCAAAATTTCTCGGCAGTAAACCTAAGCCTTATTAGGGAAAAGGGTAGCTACGGCTACCCTTTTCCCTATCACCAAACATGTTGTGTTTTACTATATGTAGTGATAAAATGTTCTAGTAACACAATTTTTGGGAGGAATTTATGAAGTGCCCTCACTGTGGCGGGCTGGGATTAAGAGTGATGGATTCTCGGGGCTTGGATGAAGTGGTGAGGCGGCGAAGGAGATGTCTTGCCTGTGGTGCTCGCTTTACTACCTATGAGCGCATACACCCCCATGATATGTTCGTTATTAAGAAGGATGGGCGGCATGAGGAATTTAACCGAGATAAACTCTTCCTGGGTGTCCGCAAAGCTTGTGAGAAACGCCCTCTTCCTACAGGCGCTATTGATAAGCTTGTAGATAACATTGAAGCTGCGCTTTTCAAGGCAGGCAAAACCGAAGTTTCCAGTTCTCACATCGGTGACCTCGTCATGGAGGAGTTAGAAAAACTAGACCACATAGCTTATATTCGCTTTGCCAGTGTTTATCGGGAATTCGCTGACATTGGCGCTTTGAAACAGGCAGTGGATAACTTAACGGCAGGGGGAGAGGTAACACCAGCAAATCAGTTACCACTGTTGTCTTCTGAGATAGCAAATTCCCTAATTGGCCATCAGAGAAGGTAAAAATGCCCAAAACTCGCAAAAAAGCGAGCCAAAAATCTATCCGCCGAGATACAGTAGCCCGAGCCGTTTTCGCCGCTGCTGAGTCTATGGGTATAAGCGATAGGAAATTGTTGGAAAAGTTTACTGAACAGGTAAGCCACCGCTTGGAGATAGTTCAGCCCTTGCCAGGTATGGAGGAATTTGTTCCCTCAGAAACTAGGCGTCCCATGTCCCCCTCCCAAATTCGGGCGATAGTTAAGAAAGTGCTAACTGCGGACGAATTTTCTCCCCAAGCCAGAAGCCAGGTCATTTCTGGAATCGAGCTTAGCGATAATGCCCTAAGGGTTCTGGAAAGGAGATACTTGCTAAAGGATGAGGAGGGGAGAGTTACTGAGACCCCACAAGAGCTATTTTGCCGTGTCGCTAAGCATATTGCCTCAGCCGAGCTTCTTTATGACCCCACCAGGGATATCTCCCTTCAGGAGGAGGCATTTTATCAGCTAATGGCAAATCTGGAGTTTTTGCCCAATTCCCCCACACTGATGAACTCCGGCCGCGAGCTAGGGCAACTATCAGCGTGCTTTGTTATTCCCATTGAGGATTCCATGGAATCCATTTTCGACGCTGTGAAATACACTGCTATAATTCACAAAAGCGGCGGCGGTACCGGTTTTTCCTTTTCTCGACTTAGACCAGAGAAGGATAGAGTTGGCTCCACGGGTGGCATCGCCAGTGGACCCATTTCCTTTATGCGGGCTTTCGATGCCGCTACCGATGTTATAAAGCAAGGTGGCATGCGCCGCGGAGCTAACATGGCGATACTTAATGTTGACCATCCTGACATCTTGAAGTTCATTTACGCTAAGGAAGACCCTGAAGCTCTAACTAATTTTAACCTCTCTGTAGCTGTAACCGATGACTTCATGGAGGCGGTGAAGAAGGGCGCTGATTACGAATTAGTGAATCCGCGAACTGGAGAACTGGCAGGTAATCTTAACGCTGCAGAGGTATTTGACAAAATGGTCAATATGGCTTGGCGCACTGGCGACCCCGGCATCGTCTTTATAGACCAAATAAACAGGCATAACCCTACTCCTAAATTGGGCAAAATAGAAAGCACCAATCCTTGTGGCGAACAACCTTTGCTTCCTTTCGAGTCTTGTAATTTAGGCTCGCTAAATTTATCGAAAATGGTGCTTCATAAAAATGGCCAGCCACATATTGACTATGACAAGCTATCTCAAACAGTCAAGCTAGCAGTTCGCTTCCTCGATGACGTGATTGATGTTAACCAATTTCCCCTGCCAGAGATTACTGAAAGGACAAAAGCTACCAGGAAAATAGGTTTGGGGGTGATGGGTTTTGCTGATATGTTAATCCAGCTCGGCATTCCTTATAATAGCGAGCAAGGACTCGCTGTGGCTGAGAAAATTGCTCGTTTCATATCCGAGGAGTCGGATAAGGCTTCGGTAGACTTGGCTAGAGAGAGAGGTGTTTTCCCTGTCTTCGAAGGAAGCATCTACGATGTTCCTGATGGCCCTCCATTTCGAAATGCCTCTCGAACCACTGTTGCTCCTACCGGCAGCTTGAGTATAATCGCTAATT
Organism: bacterium; assembly: GCA_048633745.1. GTDB lineage: Bacteria > Chloroflexota > Dehalococcoidia > GIF9 > AB-539-J10 > JAIWBQ01. Next base: position 2,568 of record JAIWBQ010000102.1, on the reverse strand, counting down.
GTTCCAGTGGCATCGAACCAGTATTCGCTCTAAGCTATGTGCGCCACATTCTGGAAGGTGAAGAGTTCATAGAGGTGAATCCTTATTTTGAGGAAGCGGCTAAAAGTGATAGTTTCTATTCATCAGAGATGATGCTCGCCCTTGCTGAAGGGAAAAAACTATGGGATATGCCAAGTGTTCCTGAGGAGATAAAAAATCTCTTCGTTACTGCCCATGATATAGCTCCGGAGTGGCATGTTAGAATGCAAGCAGCTTTTCAGCGACATACTGATAGCGCTGTATCCAAGACAGTCAATTTCCCCTATGAAGCAACGCCTGAGGAGATGGCCAAGGTATACATGCTTGCTTACCAAGAGGGCTTAAAAGGGATAACCGTCTACCGAGATAGGAGTCGAGACAGTCAGGTTCTCACGATAGGTAAAGAGGAAGAGAGCGCTGAAGGTAAACTGGCTCCCAGGAAAAGGCCTAAAGTTACTAGAGGTGTAACTGAGAGAGTAAGCACTGGCTGTGGATACATCTATGTGACAGTAAATTTTGATGACCGGGGGATATGTGAAGTTTTTTCCACATTGGGTAAAGCTGGGGGTTGTGCTGCAGCGCAGCTTGAGGCTATCAGCCGCCTTATATCCTTGGCTCTAAGATCTGGCATGGAGTTAGATTCTGTTGTAAGACAGTTGCGCGGTATTAGGTGTCCTTCCATTGCCTGGGAACAGGGACATGCCGTGATGTCCTGCGCCGATGCCATTGCTAGCGTGCTTGAGAAATATATTAGGGAAGGGACTGCTCGCAATCCCGAGACGCCTCAATCTAAAAATCCTGAGATGGTTAAAAGCTGGGCAGGACAATGTCCCGATTGCGGTGGCCCTTTGATTTATCAAGAAGGCTGCAATATTTGCCTAAACTGTGGTTTCACCAAATGCGGATAGAGTAAGGAAAAGTGAGTAGCTCAAGAGGTAGTTATTATTTAGCTCTTAAACGAATAGCGAAGGTTGCCAATTCAGCTCTTAGTTTAAGGAAGATTTGTAATTCCATAGCTAGAAGCACTGCCAAGGCAATAAACACAAATAGCTGCCGTATTTTGTACCTCGACCCTCAGAAGGAATATTTGATCACTGTAGGTGCTCATGGTTTAAGCGACCTCTACCTAAGAAAGGGCCCTCTTGATGCCCGTAAAAGCCTCCCAGCAATTCTTAATGGAGAAGTGGTATTTATTGCTGATGCCACTAGGGACGAAAGGATTCAACATCCCCAAATAGCACAAGAACAGGGAATATCTTCTATACTTGGGGTTCCTATACTTAGAAGCGGAGAAGCTGCCGGGGAGATTAGAATTTATACTCGCGAGCCTCGCCAATTCTCTGAAGCTGACAAGAGCTTCCTCCTCAGTGTTGCCGATACATGCACTGTCGTCTTTGAGAGAGCAGAACTCCGTCAATTGCTGGAGAAAAACTATAAAGCAAGCAAAAAGGGAATAAAACCAGCCCAGATATCTCCATTGCCTACTAACGCACTGAGGCCGACTAGCTTCGCTCACCCTAGCGAGGAGGAATTTACTAAAGTTTTAGACTTCTACTGTATTGAATGGCTCTACGAGCCTCGCTCTTTTCCCCTCAGGTGGGAAGGCAAAAAGATAGCCGAGATGTTTACTCCTGATTTCTATTTACCTGAGCTAGACCTTTACGTTGAGCTTACCACATTAAAGCAAAATCTGATAACTGAGAAGCATCGCAAGCTACGCCGACTTAAGGAACTTTACCCTGAAGTCAATATCAGGCTTCTTACCAAGGGCGATTTTCTCAAACTGCTAGCCAAATATGGGTACGGTTGTCTGGGTGAAGCCAAGGTGGAGGGAGTCGATAGAGTTCTGTATAGCCATACCAGAATTCAGCGGAGGGTAAAGACTCTAGCCAGACGTATTTCACGCGATTACGCTGGTCAGCATTTGGTGTTGGTGGGTATCTTAAAGGGCGTTGTCTGCTTTATGACTGACTTAATGCAACACCTCTCTCTTCCGGTTAGCCTGGACTTTATGGCCATCTCATACTATGGCGGTGATGATGGTCAGGTGGTTAAAATAAGCAAAGACCTTGATAGCACTATAACAGAGCAACACGTGCTGATGGTTGAAGATATCGTAGATACGGGCATGACACTAAATTATGTTTTGAGTCATCTTTCCGCTCACAATCCAGCTAGTCTTCGTGTCTGCACCTTGCTCGATAAGAGAGCACGCCGATTAATAGATGTTCCGCTTGACTACATAGGCTTTGAAATTCCCGATGAGTTTGTAGTTGGTTATGGTTTGGATTACAGGGGGGAATATCGCAACCTGCCTTTTGTTGGCATCCTCCGTCCCGAGTCTTAGGAACTCTGAATACTAAATCCGAAATACCAGACAATATCAAATATCAGGGTTTTGAACTTAGATATTTGGATTTATTCAGGATTTAGCGCTTAGAATTCAGCTTTTCTGGGAATTGCAAAAGTAGTTGCAGCTTTTCGGGCAAAAAACCGCCCCAAGTAACCTCGATCCTTTCCCAGTTTCCCAGCACCTCCCTTTCAACTTCC
>JAIWBQ010000101.1:0-3810 GCA_048633745.1 bacterium | reverse complement strand
GGGGTCGTAACTGTTGTGTAACGGCCACCAGTACGGTGTCTTGTCAGAACCAGGACTCTTGGAATAATAGATGTTGATTCTCTGAGCCTCAGGAATCGCGGTAATGTTTGCTACTGGAACGCTTATTGGCTCAAATTCCGTAGCCCGAAAGAAGAACCAGATCCTGCTGTCTCCAACTATATTTTGGCACTCGACAGTGACTTTCAGCTTGACGACTTCTCCTGGCCTCAGGATTCTGAGGTCATCGGCAAATTGGGTGCTATTCGTATAGATATCGAGACTACTAACTCCATCGGGCTCCCCAAGGGCCCAGGTGTACAAGTAGATGGGGTCACTGGTGGAGTACGGTGCATAAATTGCGCCCGTATTCAATGAGCCTGTGATATTACCACTAACCCTGGGAGTTGCAGCAGCTTCAGATACGTATATTTCCCACGAAGCATTCAGGGCGATGTGGGCACGGCTCGGGTTTAGATTTGCAGCCGCAAGCGTTATGAACTGGATAGTAGATGCTGTATCGTTGATGCCTGAGGCTGTATTCCTAAATGTAACAAAAACTTCCCCGCTGTCGCCCAGCTCTAAAACGTTATCAGCCTCTACGTCAATGGTTCCACTGGGTGCGGCGAACAGGTGAGGTATATTTACAATTCCGATCAGGGGGAGGGAAATAAGGAACAAAGCAACGAGAACTGAGATAAAGATCCTACCCTTCATTTCGCCAAACCTCCTCCTAGACTGAGAGCGCTATTGACTCACCCAGCTAGTTTTTACCTTCAAAGATCCTTACTGGTTACTTATCTTGCAACACAAAATCCCTCGTTTAGGCAAATTGTCTACCCTTTCTCTCGTCCAGCTAATGTCCTGTTTCTTAGACCTATCAATCATAACTTGATCACTATTCTTCTTCAATGGCTTACATTTCTTCCGGAGCTGTCATGCCCATAAGGTGAAGGGCTCTGACTAAAACAACCTGGCTTGCTCTGACCAGCTTGTGTCGGGCTTTAGTTACCGCTTCATCTTGGGAAACGACTCTGCACTGCTTATAAAAGCTATGAAAAATAGTAGCTAAATCCTGAGCATAGTAAGGCAAATGATGAGGCTGCAGGGTAGTAGCTACCTGCTCTATTATTTCGGGGAGAAGTATCAAGCGGCGAATTAAGGTTAGCTCTGGCTCGGTGGTAAGCAGAGAAACATCGCCTTGGCTATAATCTATTTCTCGTTGTTCAGCCAGGCGAAGGATGCTGGCGATCCGAGCATGGGCATATTGAATATAATACACAGGATTATCCAGTGATTGTTTTTTAGCCAGTTCTAGGTCAAAATCCATCTGGCTATCAGCAGAGCGGGAGAGGAAGAAAAAGCGGCAAGCATCTGCACCTACTTCGTCTATCACCTCCCGTAAGGTAATAATATCGCCGCTACGCTTAGATACCTTAACTAGTTCCCCTCCACGCCGCAGGGTAACCAACTGACAGATGATTACTTTAAGCTGATCGGGGTCTCGTCCTAGAGCTTTGGTCATCGCTTTCATTCGGGGGACATGTCCCTGATGATCTGCTCCCCAAATATCAATCACACAGTCGAATTTTCGCTCTAGAAACTTGTTGTAATGATAGGCAATATCAGAGGCAAAATAGGTAGGAGAACCGTCGCTACGTATCAGAACATTATCCTTATCCTCACCCAATGAGCTTGATTCAAACCAGCTGGCATTTTCCTTTTTAGCCACATAGCCTCCATTTTGTAGCAATGTCATAGCTTTGCCGGCTGTGCCGGCAAATACGGCGTTGCCGTAAAAAAAGGAATTACTCATTTGCGACTCTGCCGTAAAATGAGAGTTATTCAATTTTCCTCTCTCTTCCCCCTCTTTGGCGGCAAAGCCGCCGAAATAAAGGCTTTTTTCTGAGAACCAAACATCAAAATCAACGGTTAGCAGCTTAAGGTCCTCTTTAATTCTCTGCATTATCTTGGCGATTCCGATCTCCGCTAGCTGTGAAACTGCCTCTTCCTGTGGCAACAACAAAAATCTATCATCCTGTTCCTGAACAATTCCTTTCGCCAGGTCAATCACGTAATTACCAAGATAGCTATCCGTGGGCATGGTAACCTCTCTGTCCAGGCATTGCTGATAGCGAGCATAGAGAGAACGGCCGAAACTGTCTATCTGGTTGCCCATATCGTTTATGTAGTATTCCTTTTCTACAGAATAACCAGCGGCAGCGAGGACATTAGCCAAAGTACTACCTAAAACGGCACCACGGCCATGACCTACATGAAGAGGTCCAGTAGGGTTGACACTAACGAATTCGAGCTGAACCCGACTATGGTTGCCTAAATCGATGTCACCATATGATTCACCAGCATCCAAGATCGAATCCACTTGTTTACTCAGCCAGTCCTCCCGCAAAGTGAAGTTGATAAAGCCTGGCGAAGCAATCATAACCTTATCAATTTCAGGCAGAGGTGATATATACGCAGACACCTTCTCAGCTATAACCATAGGAGACATTTTCATAGAGCGAGCCAGCTTCAGAGGGAGACCTGAAGCGAAATCTCCATATTCAGGATTCTGGGGATGTTCTATAACCACCTCGGGTAAAGCGGCTGAAACAAGAGCACCTTGTTGTTGTGCCTCTGATACTGCTTGTTGCAGAGCTCTGGCTAGTTTTTGCTTGAGATTGCTTCGCTTCGCTTGCAAAGGCATAATCAACTCCATTCAGCGCCTTTAGACCATACTTTAGATAGTTGTTGGCCCAGGAGCTGGTGTTCAGCTTTATTTAAATCGGGATCGTGTTGAAACAAAGTCATCGCTTCTTGACGAGCCAGTTCCAAACTACGTAAATTGGATAGCTTGGCAACTTTAAGATCAGGCAGGCCGCTCTGGTGGGTGCCAAAAAATTCCCCAGGGCCTCGTAGCTCTAAGTCTTTCTCAGCGAGAGCGAAACCGTCGTGAATTTTCTCCATTAGTTTAAGACGCTCCTTCACTTCAGGCGGAAGTTTTTCAGGAATGAGTATACAGTAGCCTTGCTCCTTATCTCGTCCTACTCGCCCCCTAAATTGATGGAGCTGAGATAAGCCAAAGCGCTCAGCACCCTCCACTAGCATGACAGAGGCTCTAGGCACGTCGATGCCAACCTCCACTACCGATGTTGATACTAGAATATCAAGCTCCCCACCCCGAAAACGGCGCATTACCTCTTCTTTGTCACTGCTATGCATTTGGCCGTGAAGCAATCCCAAGCTCAAATCGGGAAAGACTTCCTTGGATAGACGCTCGTATTCAGTTGTAGCTGCCTTTGCTTCGAGCACTTCCGATTCTTCGATTAAGGGGCAAATAACAAAAGCTTGTCTGCCGTTGCTGACCTGACGGTGGAGGAAATTATAAGCTTTTTCTGTATAGCGTGCTTCGAGGCATTTTGTTTTCACTATCTGCCGTCCTGAGGGCAACTCATCGATGACTGAGAGGTCAAGGTCTCCATAAAGTGTCAGTGCCATAGTTCGGGGAATAGGTGTGGCTGTCATGACCAGCACATGAGGGTTGAAACTCTTTTGACGCAATGCGGAACGTTGTAAAACACCAAAGCGATGCTGCTCGTCTATCACCGCCAGACCTAACTTGTTAAATTCTACATCTTTTTGAATGATGGCATGGGTGCCAACAACAATATCAATTTCACCTTGATTAATAAGATGGTGTAAATTCTCCTTTTCACTACTGCTAAGGCTTCCAATGAGCAGAGCGATAGTAAGCGGCCTTGAGAGAAATCCTGAATAACGTCTAATATTACCTGTGTCCTCCTCTGGGGTGCT
>JAIWBQ010000100.1:0-7597 GCA_048633745.1 bacterium | reverse complement strand
TGCCCTTGATATGGATCTTATCACCTATTTTCAATGTACCGCTTAGCTCCACACCAGCTACTACAGGCCGGGCAAAGAAGTCACTCACCTCACCAATTTCTACTTCCGGCATTTCCAGATACCCCCTTTGTATAAATAATGTACACCATTCAGGGTCTAAAATCAACATGTAGAGGCATTTATACCTTGACAAGTGGTGCGGTTACACTTATGATAGTAGCACCAAATAGATTTAATTGGAGGTGATAAATGGTGGGCGAAAGGAAAGCAGGGCAACCATATACTCCAGAGGAGATACTTTCTTTTGAGCGTATCAAGAGAGCCATGACAGCCAGGGTTCTGGACAGAATAGAAGATTTATGGCAAGGGAAACAACCTATAAGCGGTGACCAGATAAACGAAGTAATCGCCGATGAGTGGCAGAGAGTCAAGGAAGCGGTGAGGTCATCACCAGTGGCACGAGAAGCATTCCGCAAGTATTTGGAGCGCACTATCGCTGAGCAGATAAATAAGTTAGTGCAAGAAGACAAAGTTGAACTAGAGTCATTAGGCGTTGTGGAGAGAAGTTTATAACTTGGTTTCACAAGATAAGGGCGATCCAGTTACACAAGTTGACCGAGATCAGGCGACAAAGCAAATAATTAAGCGCCTCGATCTGCTGGATGATAGACTGGATAATATGGATACGGTGATGACATCGCTCGTAGAAAGAGTGATGGCAAAGCCCCTTGTCATAGAAATACCTTGCCCTAAATGTGGCCAAACTATACAGGTTAATGTGACCAGTAGCATAAGGCTGAGAGGCAAGGAGTAGAGGGGCGGTTAGCTCAGTGGTTAGAGCGCTGCGTTGACATCGCAGAGGTCACTGGTTCAAATCCAGTATCGCCCACATTAGCCAGGAAATTGTGTGAGCGAAGTAAGTTTAGTTAGATTGGGTACATATCAAATCCAATTAATGCAATCACTGGCTGAGTTAAGGCAAGCGGTAGTTAATTTGAGGCATTATACTCTAGGAACTTCGATTATGGGTGCTATGTTATCAAATCCAGAATGGGGCTCTCAGCATATCAAGGAAAAGGTTTCTTGGGGAAGTGGGAAAATAGCAGAGGATATAATTGAGACGCTTGAGGGGCTCTCGCCTTAATCAGGGTGAAAGTCATTAGTTTGTCCTATCTTGAATTTTCTACAAAGCTTCTCCTGGTAAATCCGTTGCTTTGGGCATGAACGGCTTTCATTTGTTATATAATAAAAATTCAGAGATGAGCAAAGAAGAAAATTTAGAAAGAATACGCCACTCTACTGCTCATATCATGGCTGAAGCAGTACAATCTTTTTTCCCTGAGGTTAATTTTGGGATAGGACCACCTATTGAAAATGGCTTTTATTATGACTTTGACCTACCGCGTCCATTAACGCCAGAAGATCTGCCTGCAATTGAAAACAAGATGAAGGATATTATTGATAATGATTTGCCTTTCATCAGAGAGGAAGTGAGCAAACAAGTAGCACATCAGCTCTTTGCTACCCAGCCTTATAAACTAGAGCTTATCGATGAACTTCCCGACACTACCGTGACTATTTATAGACAAGGTTCCTTCACTGATTTGTGTCGTGGCCTTCACCTAGTTTCTACAGGCGAAGTTAAGGCATTCAAGCTTACTCATATAGCTGGCGCATATTGGCGAGGCGATGAAAAGCGTCCCATGCTGCAAAGGATTTATGGCGTGGCTTTTGATAGCCAAGCAGAGCTTGAGAATTATCTATCTCGCCAGATCGAAGCTGCCAAACGTGACCATAGGAAGCTGGGCAAAGAGCTTGATCTTTTCAGCATCCATGAGGAAATTGGCCCTGGCTTAATTTGCTGGCATCCTAAAGGTGCTTTGATTAGGCAGATTATCGAGGATTTTTGGAAGGCGGAGCATATTAAACGAGGCTATGATATTGTCTATACTCCTCATATTGCCAAGCTAGATCTGTGGAAAACCAGCGGGCATTGGGACTTTTATCGGGATTATTTGTATTCACCGATGGAACTCGAAGGGCAGCAATATATGTTAAGACCCATGAATTGCTTGGGGCATATTTTGATTTATAAAAGCCAGTTGCGTAGTTATCGCAATTTGCCTTTGAGATATGCCGAATTGGGCACGGTATACAGATATGAGCGAGCTGGCGTGTTACATGGTCTGGCCAGGGTAAGGGGATTCACTCAAGACGATGCTCACATTTTCTGTCGTCCTGATCAAATTGAAGCGGAGGTAACAGAAGTTCTAAGATTGGCACAATTCATGATGTCTAGCTTTGGCTTCGATGATTATGAATTGTTATTGTCAACGCGCCCGGAGAAATATGCTGGCACGGTTCAAATGTGGGAAGAAGCTACAGAATCCTTGAAGCTTGTTCTGAAAAAGCTTGAGCTACCTTATGAAGTGGAGCCTGGCGAGGGGGTTTTCTATGGGCCCAAAATTGATATTAAACTCAGGGACGCTCTAGGGCGTGCTTGGCAAGGTCCTACCATCCAGGTTGATTTCAATTTGCCACTACGCTTCAATGTTTGCTATATTGGTGAAGATGGCTTGGAGCATAATGTGCTAATGATACACCGCACAGTTTTAGGTAGTATGGAGCGGTTTTTGGCTTGCCTTACAGAGCATTATGGTGGTGCTTTCCCTGTATGGTTATCACCAATTCAAGCAATAATAGTTCCTATAGCAGATCGCCATATCGGCCATGCTCGCGAAATAGAAAACGAGCTTAAAAAAGAAGGTATCCGAGTTCAAGTCGATGATCGCCCCGAGAGGATGAATTTAAAAATAAGAGAAGCCCAACTGGAGAAAGCCCCATATATGCTCATAGTTGGCGATAAAGAAATGGCTTCGTCTAATGTGTCGCTTCGCCTGAGAACCGGGGGGGATGTGGGCTTAGAAACTGTGGTACAAGTTAAGAATAGAATAAGGGCAGCTATAGAGGCGAAATCTTGAACTACTGCTGTAGGGGGTAGAAAGGGAATAGCTAAAGAATTAGCAGTTAATAGGCGAATTAGAGCTAAAGAAGTTCGCCTCATAGGGGATGATGGGGAGCAGATGGGCGTTTTGCCACTGCAGCGAGCATTACAGATTGCCTATGAACAGGATCTTGACGTGGTGGAGGTATCGCCAACAGCGAATCCACCAGTATGTCGGCTTCTTGATTATGGCAGGTATAAGTATGAGCAAACCAAAAAAGAACGTAAGACGAAGAGGAGTCAAAAAGTCGGCCTGCTTAAAGAGGTCCGTCTGAGACCGAAGATTGAAGAACACGATTTGCAGGCAAAGATTAGGACCACGATGAAATTATTGGAGGAGGGCAACAAAGTAAAGTTACTGCTGAGGTTTAGAGGGCGTGAGATTGTTTATCCCGAATTAGGTTGGAAGGTGCTACAGAAAGTAACCGAGGCTTTAAAGGAAGTGGCTATGGTAAGCGATCATCCTGCTAAAGATGCAAGGACTATAGCTTTGACCCTATCACCGGTTTCTACCAAGAAACCTAAGGAGGCGAAAATAGGTGCCGAAACTCAAAACTCATAAAGGGGCAGCGAGCCGGTTTCATGTGACAGGCAGTGGCAAACTTATGCGCACCAAATGCGGCAAAAGTCATTTGCGGCGGAAAAAGGCCCCTAGAACTAAACGCCTCTATCATGACATGATGTCAACTTCTCCCGCAGATAAGAAACGAATAAAGAGGCTTTTACCTTACAAATAATACAAGGAGACAAAATTGTCATCGCATTGATGATAGTTCACTCTATTACTAGAGAGAAGAAACTAATACCTAAAGACTAAATTAAGGGGGGAGAATAATCTTGCCACGAGCTAGAAGCGGAAAAATTACCCATAGACGGCACAAAAAGGTACTCGATCTAACCAAGGGGCACCAAGCTGGAAGGCACGCCCTTTATAGATCCGCCCATGAATCTATGCTCCATGCCTTAGACTATGCTTATTGTCATCGTCGTGAGCGCAAACGTGATTTCAGGCGGTTGTGGATTGCTCGTATCAATGCTGCCGCTCGCGCTGAGGGGCTTTCTTATAGCCAGCTAATGTCTGGGTTAAGAAAATCAAATATAGCAATCAATCGCAAGATGCTGGCTGAGATGGCGGTTAAGGATCCTGAGAGCTTTGCTAAATTATTAGCCTCGGCAAAACTTGGCAATTGATGCTAGAACAGCTTAAAGAACTTCACACACAGGCTCTCGACGAGTTAGAGAAGAGTGACGATCTTAGGGACCTGGAGTTATGGCGGGTTCACTACTTAGGTAAGAAAAGCAGATTAACTCAAATTTTACGTTCTTTAGCTACTTTGCCTCTAGAAGAACGGCGAAGCATAGGTGTCCAAGCTAATGAAATTAAGAGAGCTTTACAGTCAGCCTTAACTGAAAAGGAGAAGAACCTGGCAGAGGCCCGCTTGGTTTTCCTCAAGCGCGAAAAACTGGATGTCACGCTGCCTGGCCGGCTTGTCCCTACAGGGCGATCCCATGTCATCACCCAGGCACTTGAAGAAATCTGTGATGTCTTTAGAGGTATGGGCTTCCAAATTGTTGAGGGGCCCGATGTGGAGTGGGATTACTATAACTTTGAAGCCCTAAATATTCCTCAATATCATCCAGCAAGGGATATGTTTGCTACGCTGTGGATAGATTCTGAGATGGACAAGAAAGCAAGGCTTTTACGCACCCATACCTCGCCGATGCAAATTAGAGTAATGGAGAAGGTGCAACCACCAATAATGGTAGTAGTACCAGGGCGATGTTACAGATATGAAGCAACTGATGCCACCCACGAATCCATGTTTTATCAAGTTGAAGGGTTGGCTGTGGATAGAAATATCACTTTAGCTGATTTGAAAGGCACCTTGCTTGAATTTTGTCACTGCCTTTTTGGCCAGGAAAGGAAGATACGCTTCCGCTGTGATTACTTCCCTTTTGTGGAGCCTGGGGTTGAGGTATCTATTCAGTGTTTGGCTTGCAATGGAGATGGTTGCCGAGTGTGTAGCCATAGTGGTTGGGTTGAGATTCTAGGTGCTGGAATGGTTCACCCCGACGTTCTTAGGCGAGCTAAAATTGATCCAGAAGTCTACACTGGCTTTGCCTTCGGTATGGGGGTAGAGCGAATTCCTATGCTCCGCTATGGCATTGATGATATTCGCCTGTTTTATGGCAATGACCTTAGGTTCTTGAAGCAGTTCTAAACTTAAGGGTCAGCAAAGAGTTAAGATGAAGACCTCACTTAAATGGCTTAGTGACTATGTTGACATCAAGATCGCCCCTGAAGAAGTAGCTGAGAAGCTAACCATGGCTGGCATGGAAGTCACAGAGAGCCAATTCGTAGGTAACGCTTGGAATAATATAGTGGTGGGGCAGGTAACAGCTCTAAGTCCTCATCCTAACGCTGATCGTCTGAAGTTAGCTACCGTTAATTTAGGCACTCAGCAGGTTACTGTGGTTTGTGGTGCTCCCAATATCAGCCCTGGTCAGAAGGTGCCTTTTGCCAATGTAGGAGCCCAGCTTATTGATGTTCACACGGGAAAGGCCATATCACTAGAGCCGGCTAAAATTCGTGGCATTGCTTCTGAGGGCATGGTTTGCTCCGAGAAGGAACTGGGGATTTCTGATAGTCACGAAGGCATCATGGTATTGCCGCCGGAAGCCCCCATAGCTGCACCTCTTGGTGACTATCTGGGTGATGTGATCTTTGACTTAGACATAACGCCCAACCGCCCAGATTGCTTATCCATAATTGGCATTGCCCGAGAGATTGCCGCTCTATCCGGTGAAAAGCTCCGCTTACCCGAAATTCATTATGAAGAAAATGTGGCTTATAAGCCACATTTAAAAGGAACTATAATTAAAAACTACAATGAACTTTCGGGCTTTAGCCCGGAAATAGACTCCTTTGTCTCTGTTGGCATAATCGAGCCAGACCTATGCTCCAGATACTGTGCCAGCTTGATTACCGGAATTAAGATAGCCCCCTCCCCTGGCTGGCTACAGCAACGTCTAAATAGCTGCGGCATGCGCCCTATCAACAATGTTGTTGATATCACCAACTATGTAATGCTGGAATATGGCCAACCTCTTCACGCCTTTGATTATCGCAAGATTAAAGACGAGATCATCGTCCGTCGGGCTACAGAGTCTGAAACTATAACCACCCTGGATGGAACAGAGCGCGTCCTGAACTCGGATGTACTGGTTATTGCTGACAGAGACAAGTCTGTCGCCATTGCTGGGATTATGGGAGGGTTGGATACCGAGGTTACAGACGAAACCAGTACTATTCTTCTAGAGTCAGCGAATTTTAACCAAGCTACCATTCGCCGAGGGTGTCGTTACCTTAGCTTGCAGAATGAGGCCTCGACTCGCTTTGATAAGGGACTGAATCCAGACTTACCACTAATACCACTGAAACGAGCTACTCAACTACTGCTAGAAATAGCTGGTGGCAAAGCAGCTAAAGGCATAATCGATGTTTATCCTGAAAGATCAGAGCCGAAGGGCATATTGTTTTCCGCCCAACAAGTGAAGCAACTTTCAGGCTTGGAAGTTACTCTTGATGAAATACTTAAGACATTAAAAGGTTTAGGCTTTGAATGCCAGGGGAGTGTCACTGCGAGTAAAGCGAAGCAATCTTCACAAATTTCAGTGTTTGTGCCTTACTGGCGTAGCGATATTAAATATGCTGTTGACCTTGTAGAAGAAGTGACTCGTCTCATCGGCTACGATAAGGTTCCTGTAACCAGGCTCAGTTCTCCATTGCCGGCTCAAGAATCAACACTGTCATTGCGAGAGCAGCGAAACAATCTCAAGCGGAAGCTGCGGAATACCCTGACTGGCTGGGGGTTCCAGGAAATACTGACCTATTCTTTAACCAGTCTGGAGAAGCTAAAAAAGCTCTCTCCTGAGCTTGAACTGAGGGTTACACCCTTAAAGGTGGCTAATCCCATGACAAGGGAACAAGAATACCTGCATACCACTCTGCGAGCTGGTTTGTTGAACGCCTTATCTCACAACCAGAAGCATGAGCAGAATGGCATAAGGCTATTTGAAATTGGCAAGGTATTCTTGCCGCAGGGAAAGGACTTACCTCAAGAGAAAGAAATGCTTTGTGCTGTGCTCAGCGGACCAAGACTGGGACTGTCCTGGCATACTGACAGAGAGATGCTCGATTTCTTTGATGCTAAAGGTATAGTACAGAGCCTTTTGAACCACTTGGGGCTAAAAGCGAGATCGGAGGCTAGTGAAGATGAAGGCTTATTCCCGGGGAGGGGAGCTACCATAATCATTGATAATGACGAACTGGGCATCGTAGGTGAATTGCATCCTAAGGTAGCACAAGCCTTTGATCTTTCCGGCACTGTTTGCCTCATAGAAGTTGACATGGAGGAGCTGTTACCCAAGGTTGCTAGGATAAAGGAGTATCAGTCTGTCCCACGCTTTCCCAGCGTAATCAGGGACATCGCCTTGGTAGTAGATGAGCAAGTAAGCTACCAAGACCTGGAAGATATAGTGCAAAGCTTTCCCCTGGTAACGCAGATAACTCTCTTTGACCTTTATCGGGGG
>JAIWBQ010000099.1:0-7887 GCA_048633745.1 bacterium | reverse complement strand
AATAGTTACTACCACGATAGCTTAATTAGTATTATATCATAGTATTATATCAATATCTAGATCAGAGAGGGGGAGATATGCTTAATCGGGTGAAGGATTTTGGATCTTCTTGATTACCCCTTCGATTGTGGCTAAAGGGATACTTTTTTGTTCTCCATTCCTCATATCACGCACTATTACATTCTGGTTCCTAACTTCTTGTTCGCCGATGATAATGGCATAGTTAGTGCCTAAGGAATTAGCTTGTCTCATCTGTCCTTTCAGGCTTTTATCACCTGTAGCCAGGATAATAGCAATGCCAGCCTTCCGTAACCTGGAGGCAAGCTTTACAGCTTCAATTTTAGCTTCCTCCCCCAGGTGAGCGATAAAGGCAACAGGTGTGGGCTGAGGTGGAACGCTTATTTTTTGCCTTTTTAGATTTATTATCATTCTTTCTATGCCGGCAGCGAAACCAACTGCTGGGGTGGGCTTTCCTCCTAATTCTTCAATGAGGTTATCATAGCGACCACCCCCTCCGAGAGAGCTTTGTGCTCCTTCCTCTCGGGGTTCAACCTCGAACACTGTCCTGGTGTAATAATCCAAACCACGCACCAATCTATAATTTAACTGAAAAGGGATACCCAATGCCCTCAGATAGTTCTGAACGCTTTGGAAATGCAGTTGGCATTCGTGGCAAAGATAATCCATAATCTTCGGTGTCGTCTCAGCTACCTTTTGGCAGGAGGCCTTCTTGCAATCAAGCAGGCGTAGAGGATTTCTGGCCAGCCTGATTTTGCAATCAGGACAAAGGTGAGCCGCATAACCTGAATAATGCTGCTTTAGCGCTTCTATATACCCAGGTTGGCAAAGCTTGCAGCCAATGCTATTAAGCTGAATGGAAAATTCGGAAAGGCCCAGAGAGAGGAAAAATTGTTGTGCCATCTCTACTATTTCGGCATCGAGAGCAGGATCGGCGTCGCCTAAAGCCTCAAAGCCAAACTGATGATGCTGACGATACCTTCCAGCCTGAGGTCGCTCATATCTAAAAGCAGGCCCAATATAATAGAGCTTTACAGGTTGAGGCGAATTGAACAATCCACGCTCAAGGTAAGCTCGGCAAACTGGTGCTGTTCCCTCTGCTCTTAAAGCCAGTTTTTGCCCGCTTCTATCTTCGAAGGTATACATTTCCTTGTCAACGATGTCTGTCCCCCCAGCCACAGTTCGAGCGAAAAGCTGGGAGTCTTCGAATATCGGCGTGCTGATAGGCTGATAACCATAAAGTTGACATAAAAAAGCAGCCTTGCCTTCCAGATATCTCCAATAGGCTTGCTCTTGTGGCAGAATGTCAAATGTGCCCCGAGGCGCTTTATACAAAGAAACCCTCCTTAACCTTTTTTAGTTTACCATTTGTGAGCTTCGCTCACAAATACTATTGCCAGTAGAGTATTTAGCAGCCTTGTATTTTGTCATTCTGAGCCGCAGGCGAAGAATCTTAAGGATTCTCTACTCGACTTGGCTACGTTCAGAATGACGAGGTGAGAGCGACAACTTGCCATTAATAAACGCTCTCATTACTATTGTATTTTGCCCTTTGGAGCAAATTGTCTGCGCTTTACGAAGACTCACAGGTGAGCCTGCTTAGCAGGCTCACCTGTGAGTTTGCTTTACTTTTAGCACTGGGGTATTATGAAATCAGGCGCATGGATATTGATTCGCTTGTAGCAAAGGCTAGTGATTACCTAGCCGATGATAGTGTAGTTCAGATTAAAGCAGCTTATGAATTTGCTTCACGAGCACACCAAGGGCAACTTCGCAAATCAGGGGGACCTTATTTAGAACATCCTTTAGATGTATCCATGATCCTGGCTGACCTTCAACTTGATGCTGATACCCTAGTTGCTGCCTTGCTACATGATGTTCCTGAAGATTGTGGTATATCTTTAGATGAAATTGAGGCCAACTTTGGTTCACAAGTGACTAAATTGGTTGACGGGGTTACTAAGCTGAACAAGCTCACAAGTCGAGCTCAAGTGGGAGAGGCAAGGTCGATGGGTCAGGCGGAAAACCTACGCAAAATGCTCCTGGCTACGGCTGAAGACTTGAGAGTGATTTTAATTAAATTGGCTGATAGATTGCATAATGTACACACACTAGGAGCTTTACCCTTGGGGAAGCGCCGTGCCATTGCCCAAGAGACCCTGGAGATATATGCTCCTCTAGCGCACCGTTTAGGTATGGGGAAAGTGAAGTGGCAATTAGAGGATCTAGCCTTTCGCTATCAGGAGCCGCGCCAGTATCATCAAATTGCTCGCTTGGTAGCCGGAAAGCGAGCCCAGAGGGAAGGCTTTATAACCGAGGTTAGTCAGGTACTATGCCAGGAATTGGATAAGGCTGATCTAGAGGCTAAGGTTTTTGGCAGGGCAAAGCATATTTATAGTATCTATCAAAAGATGGACAAGTATGCTGAGCAAGGCAAGGATTTTGGCGACATTCACGACCTCTTCGCCTTGCGAGTGTTGGTGAACTCTGTCTCAGATTGTTATAAAGCGTTAGGGGTAATTCATAACTTCTGGCATCCTATACCTGAGGAGTTCAATGACTTCATCGCTAATCCTAAGGATAATGGCTATCAATCCTTGCATACCACGGTAATGTCTCAAGGCACAACACCGATAGAAATACAAATTCGGACCCATGATATGCAGCGGATCGCTGAATATGGAGTGGCTGCTCACTGGCTCTATAAAGAGGGAAGGATAGATGAGCGTTTTGACAATGAAATAGCCTGGCTACGTCAGCTTGGCGATTGGAGGGAAGACCTTGACAGTGAGGAGTTTCTGGAATCTGTTAAAACCGATGTTCTTGTAGATCGAGTGTTTGTTTACTCTCCTAAAGGGGAGATAAAAGACTTGCCCAAGGGTGCTACCCCTCTAGACTTTGCCTTCCGAATTCATACAGATTTGGGTTACAAGTGTATCGGAGCGAAAGTAAATGGGAAGCTTGAGCCTCTGAGTCATACTCTTAAGAACGGCGATGTGGTGGAGATTATGGCCAGCAAAGGAGACAAAGGCCCCAGTCTGGATTGGCTTAATCCCGAGCTCGGCTATATTAAGACATCTCACGCTCGAACCAAGATTCGACAATGGTTTAAGAAGCAAGAGCTAAGTCAGAGTATCGAAGCTGGTAGGCGGCTTTGGGATAAGAAGTTTAAGAGGCTAGGCATTAGTTTGCCTGGTATTGATGAAATAGCGAGGTTGTTTGCTTACAAGAATTCAGAGGAATTTCTTGCTGCGCTTGGCAGTGGTAGCCTCAGCTATTCTCAGGTGGCGCTTAAACTAAGTGGAGACTTGGAGTCACCCAGCGAAGAGGTTGAAATTTCGCCTGCACGGAAGATTAGTCCTGTAAGCATTAAGGTGTTGGGTGTGGGTGACTTGCTTACTCGCTTGGCTAATTGCTGTCATCCCTTGCCTGGGGATAGAATTATTGGTTATATTACTCAAGGCCGAGGTGTCACTGTGCACCGGGGAGATTGCCTTAATATTATTAACGAAGAAGAGAAGGAGAGGCTGATCGAGGTAGGGTGGGGTGATGTGGAGCAGGTTTATCCGGTAACGATTCAGGTCGATGCTTGGGATAGAGTTGGCCTTGTTCGGGATATCAGTGCTATTATAGCTGAAGGAGGAGTAAACCTCAGTGAGGTTAGAGTAACTAATCATGATGATAGTGGCACTTCGCTATATTTTACTCTGGAAGTAAAAAGTGCTGCTCAGTTAAGTAAAATAATTTCCAAAATTCATTCGGTCTGGGATGTAATAAATGTAGTAAGAAAAGGAGAGATAGGTGCCAAGCAGCAAGTTAATTAACAAAGCGACTAGGTCAGCAGAGGAAAAACGGTTACGGAATCGCTCAGTGCGGCGCAGTGTCAAGACCTATATGGCTAAAGCGGAAAGCTCAGCTAAAGCCAAGGAGGAGTTGACACATCAGAAGACAGTAATGGCTGTAAGTAGCATAGATAAAGCGGTAAGCAAAGGGGTTTTTCATAGAAATAAAGGTGCCAGGCTTAAATCTCGACTAGTGAAAAAATTGAACGCCGCTGTTGTGAGCCAAAGCCCCGAGCCCAAGCCTCGAGCGAAGCGGGGAAGCAGAGCAAAGGCAGCGAAGCAATCTCAAGAAAGCGGAGGTTAATGTCTCTTGGCCATCAAGTTGCTTTCTCCAAAGCAGGAACGCATCATCAATTTTATCACTGAGTTTTTACACGATAAGGGCTATCCCCCTACTATTAGGGATATTGCCGCCGGGTGTGGGATAAGTTCTACTTCGGTAGTGGCTTATAACCTGGATAAATTAGAGCAAGCAGGATATATTCGCCGCCACAGTGATATATCTCGGGGGATTGAGTTCTTGAACCCACAGCAAAGGGATGGGAAGCTTGTTTACGTTCCCATCGTGGGTGAGATAGCTGCTGGTGAGCCTATTCCTGTGCCTGCCTCCGATACGGGGAATGTTATTCCCAGCGAGGGGTTGGAGGTGAGCGAGGCGTTACTTCACGGCAGGCAAAATATTTATGCCCTTCGAGTGAAAGGCGATTCTATGGTAGATGCTTTGATAGGAGATGGGGACTTAGTTTTGATGGACTATGCAAACAGTGTTGAGAATGGTGATATGGTAGCGGTTTGGCTTAAGAAGGAGCAGGAGGTGACGCTCAAGAGATTTTTTGCTGAGTCAAATCATATACGCTTGGAGCCAGCAAATAGCCAAATGAAATCCATCTATGCCACTCCGGCTAATGTTGAGATTCAGGGAAAGGTGCTTGCTGTAATTCGGCGCATGACATAGGTGCTAGAAAGATGTTGTCCCAATTCCAAATGGTAGGGCATGATCTTTTTACCCAGGGGCTGGTCTGCCCCTGCAGTGGTAACCTTAGTATCAAGCTTGGAGAGCGTCTAGTTATTACTCATCGAGGCAGCATGTTAGGTTCTATTACGGAGGCGGATTTGGTGGAGACCGGGATAACTAAGAATGATCGGGCTACTCCTTTAGCGTCAATAGAGCTAGCAGTTCATCGCTGTATCTATAAAAAGACTTCGGCCTTGGCAGTGGTTCATGCTCATCCACCTTACGCTGTTGCCTTGTCCTTTATGGAAAAGGAGATTCTACCTTGTGATCTAGAGGGGCAGGCTTTGTTGTCTAAAGTGCCTATCTTAGATACAAAGATAGTGGTAAAAGGTGGAGAACTTACAGAAGAGATAGCCAGGGCACTAAAGCAATATAAGGTGGTTTTAGTGCGAGGTCATGGAAGCTTCGCTGCCAGCCAACTGTTAGAGGAAGCATATTACTATACCTCTGTGTTAGAGCAGAGTTGCCACCTTCTGTACTTGCTCAAAGCCTTGAGGCAAAGTCCTGAGCGAATTGATTGAAGGAACTTGACGTCACCCCTTTTCCGATTTTTCTGGTGGTGGCTAAATGTTCCTGGCCTTTCCTGTTGGGATTCTGAGCATGGCGAAAAATCTCACACCACCCTGGGGTTACGCTTTTACTGTTTTAGGGGAAACCAGGTAATACCAATCGGAGTATTTAGGATTTCTTCCCAGCATCGCTTCGGCGAAGAGCTTTTGTAATGCGGTGCTTATTTTGCCAATCTCGCCTGTGCCTACTGGGCGGTGGTCGATTTCCACTATCGTAGCTATGTTGGCTGCAGTTCCAGTAAAGAAGCATTCTTCAGCCAGATAAAGTTCGCTTCTATCAACTTGCCTCTCAATTGTATCTATGCCCAACTCATTTTTGGCTAATTTCATAACTGAGTCTCTAGTGATGCCCATAAGGATGTTGTCGGATGAAGGGGGTGTGACCAATTTTCCTCCTAAAACGAGAAAGATGTTCTCTCCGCTACCTTCGGAGACATGGCCATCCTGAGTTAGCAAAATTGCTTCATCAAAGCCATTTTCCCAGGCTTCGGTTTTAGCTAGAGCACTGTTTACATAAATGCCGCAAATCTTACCTCGTGCAGGAATCATAGTATCATCGACGCGACGCCATGACGAAGTGCAGCAGCGAGCACCTTTACCTACGCCGAGGTAAGGAGGAAGCGTGGTCACGATAATAAGGAAATCGTCTTCCAAATCGTGAAGGCGAACCCCGACAATTTCGGAACTTTTGTAAGCCAGAGGGCGAATATACACATCCTCGTAGTAGCCGCTTCTTTCTACAAGTTCGGCAGTTAACTGGCACAGTTCATCGGCAGAGTGAGGCAGATTGATTTTTAGGATGCGGCAGCCCTTGAGCATGCGTTCATAGTGGTCTTGGATTCTAAAGAGGCAGAATCTTTCCTGCTCACTATCCCAATTACCGCGGATGCCCTCGAAGCAAGCGGTGCCATAGTGAAGAGCATGAGTTAGAATCCCGATCTTGGCTTCAGGCAGTGGCATAAATTGTTTGTGGAAAAAAGCATAAGGTGGCATGTTTTCCTCCCTTTATTTACAGGTATTTACAGGTGAATTCAGGGCAATTATACTTTGTGTTTCAATCTAAAAACAAGCCTGAACTGCTCTCAATGGAGATGCTATCACCTGTTTTTATCGCTGTCTGGCCATATTTCCTGCGTATTTGGTCTATCGCTTTATCCAGGTGCTTCGACTTTTCCATTTCGGAATTAAACATATGGAGCTGTGTTTCCCTGCCCCCTAGATTTGATATTCTAACACCTATAAGCCGTATTGGTTTCCCTTTCTGGGCCAAAGCTTTATTTAACAATTGTAGAGCGGTGGTGAAAATAACCTGATTAACATTGCTAGCTTCTTCTAAGGTAACCTGGCGAGTGATTGTCTTGAAATCGGCATATCTCAGCATTATAGATACACATCTCGCCATTTTATCTTGCTGCCGCAACTCCCCGCCAAGTTCCTGGCATAGCTGATGGAGGTTAGCCTCAAGGAAATGGCGCTCCAAGGTATCTTCGGCAAAAGTGATCTGATGGCTGATGGATTTTGGTTCGCCTGGTGCCTCTACCTTCCGGTTATCTATCCCTTTGGCATGGTGATGGAGTACTGCTCCAGCCATTCCAAAATGTTTTTTCACTGTCTCTGGAGGAAGCGCTGCTAATTTTCCTATCGTGGTTATACCCATTTCTTTTAGTTTTTGCTCTGTTCTTTTGCCTACTCCGGGCAATTTAGCCACGGGAAGGGGGTTGAGGAAATCCTGTTCCCCTCCAGGGGCTATTTCCAGTAAGCCGTCAGGCTTACCTAGATCGGAGGCAATTTTAGCTATGACTTTGCATGTACTTATGCCCACTGAAGCGGTGAGCTTAAGCTCTTTATGTATTCTTTCTTTCATAGCAAGTGCCAGTTTCACAGTAGAACCATAGGGTTCTTCACATCCAGTAACGTCAAGATATGCTTCATCAAGCCCTAAAGGCTCGATGTCAGGAGAGAAATCGGCCAGGATATTCATAAATTTGGCTGAAGCATCTTTATAGCGCGAGAAGTTAGCTCGTATGAAGATAGCTTGAGGACAAAGGCGGCGCGCCATGGATAGTGGCATGCCGGCGTGGATATCGAAAGGTCGTGCTTCGTAAGAAGCGGAGGTAACTACTCCACGTCGCTCAGGATCTCCGCCAACAATCACTGGCTTACCTTTTAGCGTTGGATCAAGCGCCTGCTCCACAGAAACGAAGAAGGCATCTAAATCAATGTGAAAAATACACCGAACCATAGTGCGATGCATAAACTAGCACATAAGGCTGAGTTACTTCAATCCGCGCTATCAGTCAAACAGTCTCGGTTGTCGGAATCGTCCTTCAGTGTCCAGGCTGGTCTTGAGTGGAACCTTCCCTCTGAGGCAAGCACGACGCGTAAGATTTTCCCCTGCCAGTAGCTAATCACTTTTGGAGACGATTAGTTTCAGCCTTTTCTC
>JAIWBQ010000098.1:0-5203 GCA_048633745.1 bacterium | reverse complement strand
GAGTGTGGAGTAAAACTGGAGCTTCTGTGTCCTCAATGCGGCAAGACATTAGCACTTCTGGCGAAGTTTTGTGATGAGTGCGGCCATGATCTAGGGAAGTCCAAAGAAGCCCGATCCATAGACTACTCCCAACCCCAAACCTATACCCCAAAATTCTTAGCGGACAAGATCCTCAGCACTCGCGGTTCCATCGAGGGTGAGCGAAAGCCGGTGACAGTGCTCTTTGCTGATGTAGTTAACTACACCTCCATTTCAGAGAAGCTTGATCCGGAGGAAGTCCACCAGATCATGGATGGCTGCCTCCGAATTCTGATGAACGAAATCCATAGGTACGAGGGCACCATCGACAAGTTTACCGGCGATGGTCTCATGGCGCTCTTTGGTGCGCCCGTGGCTCATGAGGACCATGCTCAGCGTGCCTGCTATGCGGCCCTTGCAATTCAGAGAGCTGTTGAGGAATATGGTGCAAAGATAGAGAAGGAGTACGGGGTGGACTTCAAAATGCGGGTGGGGCTCAACTCCGGCCCGGTCATCGTGGGCTCCATCGGGAATGACCTGCGGATGGAGTATACCGCCATAGGAGATACCGTGAACCTGGCCTCAAGGATGGAGAGTATAGCAGAGTCAGGCACGATACAGGTTGCGGCGGGCACTTACCGTTTGACCAGGGAATACTTTGAGTTCAAACCCCTGGGCGATGTCGATGTGAAAGGGAAGAAGGAGCCGGTAAGAGCATACCAAGTGCTCGGTGCAGGGTCGGTGAGGGATAGGTTGAGGGCAGCCATGGCACGAGGTCTGACCAGGTTTGTGGGACGAACAAGAGAACTAAAGCACCTGGTAGATTGTTTTGCCCAGGTGAAGGATGGACGGGGCCAAGTTGTGGGAATTGTGGGTGAGGCCGGAGTTGGGAAATCCAGGATCCTGCTTGAGTGGAAGGGGATACTTCCTGGAGAAGAATACACCTACTTGGAGGGTTCGTGTCTCCACCTCGGAGACGCCACAGCGTATCTGCCTATATTGAACGTTCTCAGGTCCTACCTTGATATTCACGAAGGAGAGCAGGAATCTCTCATCAAGCAAAAGATGGAGAAGAAGATAACCCGACTTGATGAGAATCTAAAGGACATCCTGCCCCCGCTGCATGAAATTTTATCTCTCGAGGTAGAGGATGAAGAATATCTCAAGCTGGAACCTCCCCAGAAGAGGGAGAAGACCTTCGAGGCCATCAGGAACCTGCTGATTCGGGAGAGTCAAAACAGGCCCCTCATTCTTGCAGTTGAGGACCTTCACTGGATTGACAAGACTTCGGAGGAGTTCTTGGCCTATCTGATGGGCTGGCTGGCAAATACACAAATCCTGTTGATTCTTCTTTACCGCCCAGAGTATAGCCATAGCTGGGGCAGTAAATCATTTTACAGCCAAGTCGGTGTGGACCAACTCTCTACCAGTACCAGTGCTGAACTGGTGCAGTCCATACTTGAGGGAGGGGAAGTAGCGCCTGAGCTGAGGGGACTAATCCTGAGCAAGACAGGGGGAAACCCTCTCTTCATGGAGGAATTCACCCATACCCTGCTGGAAAACGGCTCTATTCAAAAGAAAGATGGCCACTATGTGTTAAGCACGAAGGCCTCCGCTGTCAGGGTGCCAGATACCGTTCAGGGCATCATCGCAGCCCGCATGGACCGGCTGGAGGAGAGCCTTAAGCAGACCCTGCAGGTGGCATCTGTCATTGGGAGAGACTTCGCTTTTCGCATCCTGCATACCATCACCGGGATACAAGAGGAGCTTAAATCCTATCTTCTTGACCTCCAAGAACTGGAGTTCATCTACGAGAAGAGCCTGTTTCCAGAGCTGGAATACATGTTTAAACACGCCCTCACTCAAGAGGTAGCTTATAACAGCTTACTTCTCAAGAAGCGCAAGGGGATCCATGAAAAAATAGGAGAGGCAGTAGAGGAACTGTACCCAGACAGGTTGGAAGAGTTCTATGAGGTGCTGGCCCATCATTATTCCAGAGGCCAGAACTCGGAGAAGGCCTATCAATATCTGAAGTTATCAGGGAATAAGGCAAAACGTAGTGACTCCAACTGGGAGGCCTTTCATTTCTACAAAGAGGCTGTCAACTTACTCAAGAAGCTGCCTGAGACTGAGGAGAACAAAAGAAAAGGGATTGAAGTTCGTCTTCTAATGGAAGGCCCTATGATATCCCTGGCTCATCCCGAAGATTCCTTGGAGATCCTCCAGGAGGGAGAGCGACTTGCTACAGAACTCGGGGATGAAAAGAGTCTGGCGGCGTTTTACAACATGATAAGAGGTTATTATTCGGTTAGAGGGCAGCCACTGCAGGGTATGAAGTATGCCGAGAATTCCTTCGGAGCGGCAATAAAGATTCAAGATATCGATCTCGCAGTTTCAATTGGATTTGGACTTTGTGTTTCTTACGCCACAATGGCGGAACATTTGAAGATAGCTGAGGTGGCCCCCCAGGTTCTTGCTTTGCTGGAGGAAACGCAGAGAGAGGCTGAATTCTTCGTCAGGCCGTGGAATGTGTATTCCGCACTTCTCGTATTATATGGGATCGCGGCGGGATGGACGAGAGATTTTGAGGAAGGAAAAGCGCTGTGCGAGAAAGGCCTTCATTTTGCACTTCAGATCGATGACTTATATAGTGCAGGGTGGGCAGAAGTTATGTACGGCGTCTTACTTGTTAATCACGGAGATGCGAAACACGCTATGGAACATGCTCAAAACGGTGTTAGGCTTTGCGAAGAAGGGCAAGTGCTCGTTATATTAGGCGCAGGCTTGGCTACTCTAGCAGAGGCATACCGTTTGTCGGGAGACCTGGAAACCGCTCAAAAGCATGCAGAGAGAGCACTCAAGGTCGGGAGTGATTCAGGATTATCCATAGCCTGGGCTCAGTCTTATTACTCCTTAGGCATGACTCATCTTGCTTCAGGTGACCTGGAAAATGCTCGAAGTTGTATCGAGGAAGCCTTGAAGTTATCGCACGATAGTAATGAGAAATGGGTAGAGGGGAAGTCAAGAGTCGCTTTGGGAAGAGTATTAGGGAAAGCGGATTCAGCACAAAGCGATAAAGCGGAGGAATGCATTCTACAAGGAATCAAGATTCTGGACGAGCTGCAATTAAAACCATTATACGCTGAGGGGTATTTCTCCTTAGGAGAACTTTATGCCGACGCTGGCCAGAGGGAAAAGGCTCTGAAAAACCTGAGAAAGGCTGAGGGGATGTTCCAGGAGATGGGAATGGACTATTGGCTGGCTAAAACGCACAGCATCCTGGAAAAGCTGCAGAGCTGATAAGGAGGGTAAAGGCTCCAGTGCGTGCTTCCCATTCGCGGGCTGAGCAGGATCGCCCCCGAGCATTATGCAGCCACCTCCCTTCCCTGGTTTGGCATGGGAATCGCTTAAGTTCGCCTTGCCAGCCCTGATCGACTCGATTTCAGAGCCTTTGAGAACAATGCCTGCCTCCAGGCTTTCCTGAATGTGATAGTCATGATAAGCTTTGCGATTAACAGTTACCTGACTGGAACCTTTTGCCATATGGAAATTCGATCACCGGGACACGAGGTTGTCATTCTGAATGGAGCGAGGCGAAGCTCTGGACAAAGTGAAGGGGAAGCGGAATGAAGAATCTCAGAGATTCTTCGCCTGCAGCTCAGAATGACAAAAAGCGAGTTCGCCAAATAATGTCACAGGAAGGAGCATCTGCATAATGGCAAAGAGCCGTCATTGTGAGGCTTGTCCCGAGCCGGAGCTCCGAGCGAAGCGAAGGGGCAGCGAGGGAACTCGCCGAAGCAATCTGGTTGTGTAGTAATTTGTAATGCTCCGCATAATATCTTGTAAATCTCTCTCTCTTGATGGGAGAGGATAAGATGAAGGTGAATTATAAGGAATTTTGTGCTTAGCTATATATTGAGGAAGGGAGCTATATTATGAGCCGTGCCGATAGATTTTACCTGTTTGTAACTGTTTTCCTGGTTATCGCCGTAGTGGTTGGTGGCGTGATGCTGGCAACAAAGCATAGTAAGAACCAGCCTGTGGCAATCGTTCTATCCCAAACAGAGCCTCTCCAGCAAAGCGGAGAGGTTTACATCGGTGGCGCTGTGGCCAACCCTGGCATCTATTCTCTACAAGAAGGTGATACCTTACAAGCTCTTCTTTCAGATGCTGGCATTGAACCCGATGCTGACCTCAGCCATATCAAGATTTACATTCCACGAGAAGGCGAAAAACAATCCTCTCAGAAGGTAGATATCAATCGAGCGGAACCCTGGCTTCTTGAAGCCCTGCCGGGCATAGGCGAAGTTAGAGCCCAGGCTATTGTGGATTACCGCAACGAAGATGGCTTCTTTAAGCGCATTGAGGACTTATTGCAAGTTAAAGGCATCGGCCAGGGGACGTTCGACCAGATAAAAAATTACATCACCGTGTCAGATTGAAAGCTCTGAAGCTACCCTATGTAGAGCCTTACAGATAATGAGCAATTCCTAGCCACTAAATCTCCGTAACATGATAATTTGGAGCTAAACCAGAGTTCATATCTTTGCCTTGGCATAAGGTCCGCTTTATGTATCTTCCTGATGACATATTTTCTGGATTGCCCGG
This sequence comes from bacterium, assembly GCA_048633745.1. Lineage (GTDB taxonomy): Bacteria > Chloroflexota > Dehalococcoidia > GIF9 > AB-539-J10 > JAIWBQ01. The sequence goes on along the minus strand of JAIWBQ010000098.1, from coordinate 577 downwards.
AGTTGCGGCAATATTCATCCAGGATTTGAGGCTTCTCCTTCTTACTTCTTGTCTTGAAGTAGCCCTTCTTTAATACCTTGAGATACTCATCCCTTGAATGCATATCCATCCTGTCCATAGCCTGGTTTAATCTCCTTTAGAGTAGTAGTAACCGAGCCACAGCTTAAATATTTTGGGTTAGATTCTAGATGATTTAGATCGCAGTATTGTTCTATAATGTGTTATAATATTCAACCAGTGGAGCCTTGAGGTAAGGAATCGTAAATTGTCCAGCGTATGGAAGAGGCCGGGCTTCGTTTGTTATTCCTACATTATTAATTCCAATATTAAGCTCATCACAAGTAGACTGATTCTGCGGGCCTTTCCTTCTGCTATTAGAAGGAAGCTAAGAAGATACCCTTTTCTGCCTATCTTCTTACCTGGCGAGGCAAAGGAGTTGCACGATGGTTAAGTTCCTGATGACGCCCAGAGACATGAAGTTTTACGACCTATTTGAACAAGATACCGCTAATCTAGTCACTGCCGCGGAAAAGCTAGTTGACCTGTTTAACAATTATGAAGATGTTGAACTGAAAGT
>JAIWBQ010000097.1:0-2733 GCA_048633745.1 bacterium | reverse complement strand
GGATACTGTAATGCATAGAATGGGGCTACATGGTTATGCCATCATTCCCACCATCCTTGGACTGGGATGTAATGTGCCTGCCATCATGGCAACTCGCATTCTGGAGAGCCGAAAACAAAGGTTTATTGCGGCTACTTTGATTTCTATTGCCATCCCCTGTGCGGCGCTACAAGCCATGATAATAGGGATGCTGGGACAATATGGTTTACAATATGTTGCCATAGTATATGGCAGCTTGTTTGTGTCCTGGATTGTCGTAGGGTTAATCCTCAATCGCACCGTAGGAGAATTCAACCCCGAGCTTATAATAGAGATTCCACCTTATCGCTTACCCCCATGGCGAGTCATAGGGGCGAAGCTCTGGCTACGAGTGTCCAGCTTTATTAAGGAAGCCTTGCCCATAGTTCTTATCACTGTGCTGGTGGTAAATATTCTCTACACCTTAGGGGTTTTCGATGCTATTGCCAACTTCACTGCTCCAGTATTGACTGTTTTATGGGGACTACCTAAAGAGACAATTGTAGCCATAGTCGTTGGCTTTCTACGTAAGGATGTGGCCATGGGCATGCTAGCTCCCTTGGCGTTAACTGCTAAGCAACTGGTTATCAGCAGTACAGTTCTGGCTATGTTTTTCCCTTGTATGGCTACCTTTGTGATACTTGCTCGCGAATTAGGAGCAAGAGACACGATTAAAGCCGCGGGAATAATGATAGTGGCAGCACTAATCGTGGGTAGCTTGCTGAACCTGATCCTGTAAGATGGGGAAGACTTACGTTGCCCGATTTCTATATTCCATGCCAGGTAGCTATATTGCTGAGTGGCTCTCGAGTGCTGCGTAGTCTATTTGCCGGGAAGTCCCAATCGGGATACCCGATAGCTATTCCGGCAACAATTTTCTGGGATTCAGGGATGCCAGTGATTTGTCTTATTACCTCAGGATAGAGTATTGAATTTCCTTCTATGCATGTGCCCAAGCCGAAGTCTACCGCTACTAGTGCAATAGTCTGGCTTATGGCGCCAAGGCTAAATATGTATGAGTAACTGCTGATTTCTTCATCCATGCTAATGATTATGACGTTAGGGGCATCAAAAAAACGAAACGCTTTTACCGTCCATTCCGTTCTCTTTCCCCTGTCCTCTCTAGCGATGTCCAGGAGTTGGAATAGACTCTTTGCCAAGTCTACCTGCCGGTTCCTGTAAACTCCTGAGGGAGGGGGAGATAATCCAAAATCAGGGTGTAGCTCCGCTCCTTCTAGGAAGCGTTCTTGTAAAGCCTCTTTCAGCTCATCCAATATCTTGCCGCCTAGAACATTAAACTTCCATGGCTGGGTATTCATAGCTGAGGGAGCATTGGTGGCTATTTCCAAGATTTGGGCCAGGATTGCCTTAGGAATAGGAGTGGGTTTATAACCTCTGATGCTCTTTCTGGACTTTATGGCTTCTATAAGTTCCAATCCGATATCCTACTTGAGAAAACTCGGGGTGAGAGGATTTGAACCTCCGACCTCATGGTCCCAAACCATGCGCGCTAGCCGCTGCGCCACACCCCGCCGGCCGAAGTATAATTTAAGTAGCTAAGTAAGGTCAACAAATAGTCTACCTGCAGTTGGGACAGATATCGAAGAAGGCTGGAGGTAAAGCTACTTTCTTCGCAATATACTCTAGTTGAGCTTCAGGAGCCCAGTAATTGCCACAAACTTCGCATTTCTTCAACTTAAATTCTGTCCCCCAGTTTGAGCCGTGGATTACTCGCATATCTTCTTTATCCTCCATCTTTATGGCTCCTGTGGGGCAAATATAGGCACAAGAGCCACAGCCAATACAAGCTGCAGAAGGTTCGAAAAATGGTGTAGCTACCTCTTTAGTCACTCCACGATTGACTAAGCTGATGGCGCTTACTCCCACAATTTGCTCGCAAGTCCTGACGCATAGCCCACAGAGGATACAGTCGTTATCTTCTAAATATGCTGGCTTAAATGATGCTTGCTCAATACCCATCTCTGAAGCTAGCTTTTTGATTACTTCATTTTGAGCACATCGGGCTAAGAGCAACTCCATCAGCATCTTACGGTTGTTTATAACACGAGGTGAGTTAGTTTCGACCTCAAGTCCTTCCTCTACGGGATAAAGGCAGGAGGCTACTATTCGTGAGCGAGTTCCTGTGAAGATTTCCACACTGCATAGCCGGCAGGCTCCATAGGAAGCCAGGTTTTCATGATAACAAAGAGTAGGTATATCAATCCCTTTTTCCCTGGCCACCTCAAGTATTGTCTGCCCCTCTTTTGCTTCTAGTTCTTGCCCGTCAATCTTTATGTTGATCATTTTGTTCTTGAGATTGCTTCGGCACTCTATGCCTTGCAATGACATCCCTTCTGCTCACCACGGCAGCGTTTATCAACTGGTCATTGAGCTTATTACCTTACGCCTACGGCTTCCAGCTTACAAACATCTTTGCAAATGCCACACTTAATGCACTTGCTTTGGTCTAGGACCACTGGTTTCTTTTTGCCCATAGAAGTTATTGCCTCTACAGGGCAGGCTTTTATGCAAAGCCCGCAACCCGGACATTTCTCCTCTATTATGTGATATTGGATTAAAGTTTTGCAGACACCGGCAGGGCATTTCTTTTCTTTGATGTGAGCCTCATATTCGTCTCTAAAATAACGAATAGTGCTGAGCACAGGATTAGCAGCAGTCATGCCCAAGGCGCATAGTGAAGTATCCTCCAGGGTT
>JAIWBQ010000096.1:0-4556 GCA_048633745.1 bacterium | reverse complement strand
CAACTGGACCTTTCATTGTTGAAGGGTTGATCAGCAGGAACTATGAAGTTGCCATTTTCCATCGTGGGACGCACGAAATTGAGCTTCCAGAAGCTGTGGAACACATACATGGCGACCCGCATTTTATTGATACTCTGGAGAAGAGCTTAGGCATGCGCACCTTTGATTTGGTAATAAGCATGTACGGGCGGTTAAGGTATGTAGCCCAGGTGATGAAAGGGAGAACGTCCAGGTTTATTGCCGTGGGTGGTTTACCATATGAAGTACTCGTGACAGGGAGTCAATCACCCGAGGGGGTTCCTATATCGATCCCGGAGACTTCACCTGTATTCACAGATGCAGAACAAAACAAATTTATGTATCTTATGGCCCTCAGTGAGCAAACAGTGATGGAAGCTCATCAGCAGGGTCATTACAAAGCCACCATGCTGCGTTATCCTATAATTTATGGTCCTCGTCAGTTAGCTCCTAAGGAATGGAGTATCATCCGTCGGATATTAGATGGTAGAAGACAACTTATTATTCCTGAGGAGGGTCTTAGGTTGGAAAGAAGGGCCTACGCCGAGAATGCTGCTCATACGGTCCTCCTGGCTGTGGATAAACCTGAAGTTTCTGCTGGGCAAATATATAATGTAGGGGATGAGAGAGTCTTAAGCGTCCGAGAGTGGATACAAATTATAGCTCGCACTTTGAACTATGAATTGGAGCTTGTGAGCATGCCTTTCAGCTTGGCGCAAGCAAGCCGCCCCTATGTTGAAAGCGTTCATCATCTGGTCATGGATATAAGTAAGATTAAAGCTGAGCTAGGATATAGAGATGTGGTTCCCGCCGAGGAAGCTGTCCAGCGAACCGTAAATTGGTATTTAGATAATCCTCCCCAACGGGGTGGAGAAGTAGAGCAACGACTGGGAGACCCTTTCGATTATACTACTGAAGAGCGAGTTATTACAGAATACAAAGAAACTGTATCTAGAATTGGGAAACTTGCCTCTGTAGGATATGAGTGGCGACATCCTTACGATCACCCTGCTGGCCCTGCCACTTCTAGTTAATATTAGAGCTTGAGCTTGGATGGTAGATAAATGGACAAAGTAATTATATTCGACACCACTTTACGAGATGGTGAGCAAGCCGCTGGAGCGAGCTTGAATGCTCAAGAAAAGCTGGATATAGCCAGACAGTTGGATAGACTCGGCGTTGATGTCATCGAAGCTGGCTTTCCTGCGAGTTCACCCGGTGATTTCGAGGCTGTTCGCCTCATTGCCCAGGAAGTTAAGCGTCCTGCAATTTGTGCTCTCACCTCGGCTAATACTGAAGCTGTGGATAATGCTTGGGAAGCGGTTAAGGAAGCAGCCCATCCTCGAATCCATATTTTCCTCTCAGCCTCAGATATCCACCTCTCGTATCAGCTTAGGAAAGGTCGGGATGAAATCCTGGGAATGTCCCGAGACATGGTAGCTCGAGCCAAGAATTACTTAGATGATATTGAGTTCTCGCCCATGGATGCTAGCCGTGCCGACCCTGATTATATCTACCAAATTCTGGAAGCGGTGATTAGCGCTGGGGCAACCACAGTAAATATCCCTGATACTGTAGGCTATGCTACCCCTCAGGAATTTGGCGGCTTAATCCAAGGTATCTTGGACAATGTGCCCAATATTCAAGAGGCTGTGATCAGCGTCCATTGTCATAATGATTTAGGATTAGCAGTGGCTAATAGCCTTGAGGCAATAAGGAGAGGAACACGACAGGTTGAGTGTACTATCAACGGTATTGGCGAGAGAGCTGGCAACGCCTCCATGGAGGAAATTGTTATGGCTCTGCGCACTCGCCAGGATTTTTTTAATCTCACTACCAACATTGATACCACCCAAATCTACAGGACAAGCCGGCTGGTTAGCGAGCTTACTGGCTTTTCCATCCAGCCCAACAAAGCTATCATCGGGGCAAATGCCTTCCGTCATCAATCGGGCATCCATCAGGATGGTGTGCTTAAAAGAGCTATCACGTACGAAATCATGGACCCAAGGTCGGTAGGCATTCCCTCAAGCACACTAGTGCTCAGTAAGCTAAGTGGCAAACATGCTTTTAAGGAGAGGCTATCCGAGCTTGGCTATAGTCTGAGTGAGGAAGCTCTAAAGCGTGCCTTCCATGGCTTTAAGGAGTTGGCCGATAAGAAAAAGGAAATTAGCGATCGGGATATTGAATCTTTGATAGCTGAGGAACTGCGCACTGTTATCGAAGTGTACCACCTCGACCATGTTGAAGTTTCCTGCGGTGACCATAGTCTCCCTACAGCTTCAGTTAGGCTCATTGATCCTGATGGCCGAAGCCTGGCTGATGCTGCTTTGGGCACGGGGCCTGTGGATGCTGTATGTAAAGCTATTAACCGTATAGTAGGCATTCCCAATGAGCTCACGGAATTTACTGTTAAATCGGTTACCGAGGGGATTGATGCTATTGGGGAAGTGCTGATACGAATCGAGAGTGACGGTGTAACCTATACTGGTCGCGGTGCTTCTACTGACATTATTGTTGCTAGTGCCAAAGCATACATGAATGCCCTAAATCGGCTTTTAGCCAGCAAGGCAGCTGCGAAAGGAAAACTGTAGTTGAATCCCTGGCTAGAAATGATATTGAGGTTGCTGTTAGCTACTGCTTTGGGAGCAGGCATTGGTTATCAACGAGAACGAGCTCATAAAGCAGCAGGAGTGCGCACCCATACATTAATTAGCTTGGGAGCGGCCCTGTTTACCGTAGCATCTATATATGGCTTTAATGGCGCAGTCGATTCCTCACGAGTTGCCGCTGGAGTAGTAGCGGGTGTTGGTTTCATCGGCGCTGGAGTTATCTTCCGTGGCCCGGCTGGAGAAGAGGTAGCAGGTCTGACTACTGCAGCCACCATCTGGATAACTGCTGCCATAGGGCTAGCTGCTGGTGCTGGACTATACTTGATTTCCGCTGTTGCCACTGCTATCACCGCGGGTATTTTAATAATCCCAAAGATTCGTGGCTAAAAAAGTCATTGCGAGAGGAGCAGAGCAATCTTAATGAGAACTTTAGCTGAAAAGATTCTAGCTGACCATTGTGGCAAAAAGAAAGTTGAACCTGGCGAGTTTGTAAGTGCCAGGGTTGATTTAGTTTTGGCCAACGACATCACAGCACCTTTAGCTATAAGGGAATTCCAGCGGCTCGGAGTATCGAGAGTTTTCGACTCGGCGGAAGTAGTCATGATTCCTGACCACTTTTGCCCTAACAAGGATATACAATCTGCGGAGCAGGCCAAGTTAATGCGAGAATTTGCCAAGGAGCAAGGATTAGTCTATTTCGAGGTAGGGCGAATGGGAATTGAGCATGTGCTTCTGCCTGAGCAAGGCTTGGTCTTGCCTGGTCAGGTTATCGTTGGTGCCGATTCCCACACTTGTACTTATGGCGCCTTGGGTGCTTTTGCCACAGGCATGGGCTCAACCGATATCGCCGTGGCTATGGCAACTGGCGAGATATGGATGAAGGTGCCGCCAACTATCAAGTTTATTTACCACGGCAAATTGCCCGAATGGCTTGGGGGCAAAGACCTCATTCTTTATACCATTGGCAATATTGGCGTTGATGGAGCACTCTATTCAGTTATGGAGTTCACTGGTGAAGCAATCGCTGAGTTAAATATGGATGGGCGCCTTACCATGGCAAACATGGCTATCGAGGCGGGAGCCAAAGCTGGCATCTTTTACGTGGACAAAAAAACTGTAGAGTATGTAAAAGACCACTCTCATCAACATCATTCTGAGCCAATCGAAGAATCTCAATCTGATGAAGATGCCGAATACGTTAGAACCATCGAATATGACGTATCAAAAATCGAAGCTCAGGTAGCCTTTCCTCATCTTCCTTCTAATACCAAACCTATAAGTCAGGTAGGTGACATAAAGTTAGACCAGGTAGTGATTGGCGGCTGCACCAATGGACGGCTCGACGATTTAAGAGTAGCGGCTGAGTTGCTTAAAGGGCGACAGGTGCATCCCGATTTGAGATGCATCATTATTCCTGGCTCGCAGCGGGTTTATCTGGAAGCTTTGCGAGAGGGGTTAATCGAGGCCTTTATAGAGGCTGAAGCCGTAGTAAGCACTCCAACCTGCGGGCCTTGTCTCGGTGGGTATATGGGGGTCTTGGCCGCTGGTGAGCGTTGCCTCTCTACCACCAATCGCAACTTTGTCGGCAGAATGGGAAGCCCTGAATCTGAGGTCTATTTAGCCGGCCCAGCAGTAGCCGCCGCCAGTGCCATTCTGGGGAGGATTGCCGGCCCTGAAGAGATCATGGGTTAAGGCTGGCAGGATAAGTCAGGTACGTTAGGGGGGAGGCGCCCAGGACGGGAAGATTTCAAGAACAGTATGTTGGGTATGAAACTAGTTCTGCACAAGGCAAGGAAGATTGGTGTATGCAGGCTTTGTTGTGTATCGCAAGGCATCGTGCACAGGGTTTTTCTGTTATAATTAGTGACTAGGCTGCTTGGCATGATCTTCCGCATCAAAGGGAGAGTTATGCCAGCCACGTCAACG
>JAIWBQ010000095.1:0-4528 GCA_048633745.1 bacterium | reverse complement strand
GAAGTGGGCTATGGCTATGACCCCCGTCCTAGTCATCTTGCTTGCTGGCATGGGAACGGTTGCTGCCTCAGCGAATGCTTTACCTGATGAGTCTCTCTATGCTGTGAAGTTGGCTACTGAGCAGGCAAGAGTGGCATTGGCCTTCTCCCATATGGACAAAGCAGGGCTTCATATTCGGTTTGCCGAGAGGAGAGTAATGGAAATTGCTCAAATGGCTCGTCAGGGCAAAAGCGATGAAATTCCTATGTTGACTGAGCAAATGGCTGGTCATTTAGACAAAGTGGGGGTGGCTGAAAAGACACAGCAAGCTGGACAGAGGGGGCCAAAGGTACTCGCTCCTGCTCCTATCCTGCCTTCAGCTCCATCCGAGCAATCAGAGGATCGCGGTGAGGTCGAAGAAGGATATGCGGGAGAGCTGAAGGTAATGCTAAGTAGCAGCCGTGCAAGAAGTGTAAATATATTACAAACTACTTTAGCAGGAACCCCCGAAGAAGTTAAGCCCGCTCTGGAACGAGCCATTGAAGATGTAGCCAACGACTATGATGAGACAATTTCTGACCTAGAAGGTTGAGACGTAGTTGCCCAATTTGTTGAGCTTCCTCCGCTCGATAAATCAGGCACCTACAGCCTGTAGCTGTTGCTCAACTCTTGGGATATAGATGCTTGCAAAATCGGGACAATATCAATAATTTGTCCAAAATCTCCTTTAGAGATTTTGGGGGGAGGAGTATAATAAAAGAGATGGGCTCTGAAGTTTTTTATCGCAAGTGGCGTCCACAAACTTTAGCTGAAGTAGTAGGGCAAGAACCCATCACCCAGACTTTGCGCCATGCTGTAGAGAGTGGGAAAATAGCCCATGCTTATCTTTTTTGTGGCCCACGAGGCACGGGTAAAACTAGCACAGGGCGCATCTTGGCCAAAGCAGTTAATTGCCCTAATCAGGTGGGGGGCGAGCCATGCAATGCCTGTAACATATGCAGGTCAATTACTGAGGGCAGGGCTTTGGATGTAATAGAGATAGATGCTGCCAGCAATCGTGGTATTGATGAAATCCGTAGCCTTAGGGAAAAGGTAAATTATGCCCCCGGCCTGGCTCGCTACAAAGTTTACATTATAGACGAAGTCCATATGCTTACTGAGGCAGCTTGCAATGCCTTATTGAAGACTTTGGAGGAACCACCTGCTCATATAATTTTTGTCTTGGCTACCACAGAGGCGCATAAAATGATACCCACTATAGTGTCGAGGTGTCAGCAGTTTAACTTTCACCGCTTGTCGCAAACAGCGATAGTAGATAAATTGAGTTTGATATGTCAAGAAGAGTATATTGATATCGGGTTTGATTCCTTAAGGCTTATTGCCAGGTCTGCTACTGGAAGTCTCCGAGATGCTGAAAATATATTGCAGCAATTGATTGCTTACCACGGCAATCAAATTGAGTTTGACCAAGTTCAGAAAGCACTTGGGAGTAGTGGTGACTCACGAGTTAGACAACTAGCAAAACATATTGTCAATAGGGATATGGTTGGTGGTCTCCAGGTTATAAATAGCCTCACTAGTGATGGCATTGACCTTCGCCAGCTTAATTTGGAGCTAGTAGAATATCTTCGAGGGCTGCTTTTAACCAAATCCCAGTGCGAAGAGGCGCTAGATTTTACTATTGAGGATCTAGCTGAGATGGAAAGCCTTGTGGCTGAAGCTGAACTTGGCTATTTGCTCGGGGCGGTCAAACTTTTCTCCGGGATAGATTTCCGCGGTAATAATTACTCCTCCCTACCTTTAGAGCTAGCTTTGGTGGATTGTGCTTTGTCTCCAGCGACTGGGCAAGAGCAGGTAGCTACAACTAAACTTTCAGAGGCCGTAGAAGCTGCTGAGCCAACGAAGTCACCCCAGTCATTTCCTGAAGCTGAGATTCTTGCAGCAGTGAATAATGTCGAGGCACCAAGCGCAGAGATCTCTCAGGAAGCCGAGATTCCTGCGACAGTGAATAATGTCGAGGCACCGAGCATAGAGATCTCTCAGGAAGCCGAGATTCCTGCGACAGTGAATAATGTCGAAGCGCCGAGCACAGAGATCTCTCAGGACATTGACTATTTGCGTACTCGGTGGAGAGAGTTTATCGGATCTTTACGAGGAGAAGGTTCCAGTGGCAATCTGGATGCTTTTTTGCGTAGTGCTTGTGAGCCAATGGCTCTGGAGAATGATACGCTACTATTAGGTTTCTATTATTCTTTCCACAAGGAAAAAATTGAAGATCCCAAGTATCGACACTTGGTAGAGAAAAAGCTCAAAGAGGTTTTTGGCAAGCCCTATAAAATACAGTGCACTTTGGTTGACCATAGAAGGGAAGTTCCCTCCCAAGCCAACACGCAAAGTCCTTTGATCAAAGCTGCTCTGGAAATGGGAGCCGCGATTGCTGACAAGGAGTTCTAAAAGGAATGGATAAATCAATATTACGCCAGGCACAACAACTTCAGGCAAAATTAGCTAAAGCCCAGGAGGAGCTAGGTAACCTTACTGTGGAAGCTTCCAGTGGAGGAGGTGCAGTCAAAGTGGTGATCGATGGACAGCAAAATGTTCATTCAGTGGAGATATCTCCAGAGGTGGTCGCTGAAGATGTTGAGTTACTGCAAGATTTAGTCATGGCCGCGGTCAATGAGGCGATTACTAAATCACAGGAGCTTGCTAGCAAGCATCTTAGCACTTTGACTGGCGGGCTTAATATACCAGGATTGACCTAGGAGCAAGGATGGCATCAAGGATTTTTATATCTGTTGCTGAGCCTGTAGCTAGATTAATTGAGGAATTCAATAAGTTGCCTGGGATTGGGCCAAAAAGTGCTCAGAGATTGACCTATTATTTGTTGCGTAGCCCGGATGAAGCAGCCAAAGCTTTAGCCGAGGCTATTTTGGTTCTGAAGGAAAAGGCGAGGCTTTGTTCGGTTTGTTTTAATATCACCGACCAGGACACTTGCTCCATTTGTCAAGATAAGGAGCGTGACCAGTCCAAAATTTGTGTTGTCGAGAGACCTTCAGATATCCTTCCTTTGGAGAGAACGGGAAAATATAATGGCGCTTACCACGTGCTCCATGGAAGTATTAATCCGTCGCAGGGAATAGGAACTGAGGAGTTAAAGGTAAAGGAGCTCTTATCCCGCCTTCAAGGCGGTTCAGTAACTGAAGTGATTCTGGCAACCAACCCTAATGTAGAGGGTGAAACTACAGCTATGTATCTTCGGCGCAGTATCATGCCTCTGGGCATTCACGTTAGCAGACTGGCTCGTGGCTTGCCGTTTGGTGCTGAACTAGAATATGCTGATGACATGACCCTGGGTCAAGCACTCGAACTCAGGCAAGCCTTCTAATGAGATATAGATGGGTGCACCTCGAAATTATCAAACGCAAGGCGTCATCATCAAACAATCCAAGTTTGGCGAATTCGATAAAATTCTTACCATTTATACCCCCGGATTTGGCAAACTCAAGGCAGTGGCTAGGGGAGCTTGCCGCCCTGGGAGCAAATTGGGGGGCAATGTGGAACCTTTGACTTATAGCTTGATGCTGCTAGCTAGGGGACGTAATCTTGACATTGTTACTCAAAGTCAGACTATCGATGGTTTCCTAAGCTTGAAAAGTGACCTGTGGCGTATGGCTTATGGCCTTTACATCTTGGAACTCATCGATTCGTTTACCGAGGAGAATAGTGAGAATCATTCTTTGTTTGATTTATTGCTTGATGTCTTGCATCAGTTATGCCAGGCTGACAACCATGAGATTGTATCACGCTATTTTGAGCTCCATCTTCTTCACCACCTTGGTTATCGCCCTCAATTGCGCCGATGTGTAAGCTGCAATTCGCCTCTCAAACCAGTGGTCAACTTTTTTAGCTCTAGTCAGGGTGGAGTCCTATGTCCCCATTGCAGTCAAAAGGAGCCTATATCCCTCCATTTGTCGGTGAATGCTTTGAAAATCCTTCGTTTGTGGCAAACTTGTGACTATGCTACTGCAACGCGAGTAAATTTAAAATCAGAATTGTCTTTGGAGTTAGAGCAAGTGATGCAGGACTATATTAAATATCTTTTGCAACAGGAGGTTAAATCAATGGCTTGGCTAGAGGAGTTGAAGGAGAAGGATTGCCCCGTGTCAAATCGGCCACTTGACAATCATCGGAGGGAGACTTAAAATCCCTCCGCAATCAAAAACAGTAAAGACAGTATGGTAATGCAAAGGGCGAGCGATTGGCACTGCAACTTAACTTCTAAGTTCATTCACTTCGCTCGAGTTGAAGCTCGCCTTTTCAGCACTAGTCGATTGATTGGAAGGACAGCAAAGTTAAAATGTTAGTTATTAGGGAGAAGAAATGTACGTTGTAATAGCAGGCTTAAGTAACCTAGGGAAAAACTTGGCGGCACTCCTTTCCCGCGAGGGGAATGAGGTAGTGGTTATAGACCGGGACGGAGCGAAATGCACTGAAATGGCAGAGTGTGCTGACCTGATGGTAATCACGGGGGATGCTACCCAAAAGTCCA
>JAIWBQ010000094.1:0-4284 GCA_048633745.1 bacterium | reverse complement strand
GTTTAGCCAGTTTAGCAGACTCTATATCCAAGCCAGTCGCCCCAGCTACTTCCTCAGCACTCATATCGCCAAAGCCTGTGAAATGAAAGTTGCCCTTTTCTCTAACCTTGTTTAGCAATTGCCTGATTTTCTTATAGGGGCTGCCCAGCTCAATGAGCAGCAATTCCTCTACGGTTTTATGATAATCAAAGGGGAAGGGGAAGTAACCTTGTGGCACAAAAATGGCGCCTCCATTTTCCACTACAAAGGGATGGGAAATTCCGAGTTTGCGGCGATATATTTCCTGCTCTGCCCTGGTCTTCGCCGAGCAGAATACTATAGGTATGCCACTTTCCTTGAGCCAGTTTATCCCAGTGAGTGATTTCTCATACGAATAAGTTATAGGGTCAAGGAGTGTGCCGTCTAAGTCAGTAAACACTATTTGCTTCATTTGCAGCTAGCTACTTTCGCCTCTTAGAGCAACAATCTGCATTTCCCAGTTTGAGAAAGTTTATCTTACGCCGATCATATGTATCAACTTCCTCAGATCGCTGGCAATTATAGCAGTGAAGGCAATTTGTTACTGGAGGGTAAATTTGCTGTTATGCTTTACATAGTACTTTGTTGGAGTAGGGAGATGTTTATTGAAAGCCCAAGATACACGGAGAGGTTTGGCTCAATTAGAATGAATCATGTACAGAAAGTGGTAGCTTTAGATTCAGGAATAAAAAGCGAACTGCCCCCCCATGGCGCTATGGGGGTAATAAAAATAGATGAGGAAACAATCAACTACTTTGAGAACAGGATGGCGATTGTCATTCCAGTTAAGGATGAAAAGCTCAAGCTTTTTGAAGGAGTGGTCAGTGGTGTGCCACATGACTGTTTGGCGATAGTGGTTTCCAATAGCCAAATAGATAAGGTTGACAGATTCAGAATGGAAGGTGATGCTCTAGAACAGCTTTGCCGTTTTACCTTTCGCCAGGCTTTGATTGCTCACCAGAAGGACCCTGCCATTGCCGAAGCTGCGATGGAGGCTGGCTATAATGACCTCTTGGGCGAAGATGGATTAGTCCGTAATGGCAAAAGTGAAGCCATGGTAATAGGCTTGCTTATGGCCAAAGCAGCAGAGAAAGAGTAGGTTGGTTTCATTGATTCTGATAATTATTTCCCTGGCGCGGTACTGGAATATGTGAGGAACTATGCTGCTGGCTTTAGCCTAGCTCAGTCTCCTTACAGCATGGTGAGGATATTGTGGCAGTATAAGCCCAAAATCTCAGGGGTGGTATACTTTAGGAAATGGGGAAGGGTATCGGAGATCACCAACAAGCACTTAAATGAGCTGGTCTCCTCTAAAACAGGGTTTGAAACCGAGGTCGTAAGAACGGGTAACGCTGGGGAGCATGCTATGAGTATGAAGCTGGCGGAGATTCTACCTTATGCCTCAGGATATGCCGTGGAACCTCAGGAATTAGTATCTATATTTGAAAATTTTGGTGGCATCTTGCCCTCCAAAGAACGCAAGACAATGGAACACGGAATAGACATATTCCAAATTGAGACCAGAAATCCTCATCTCCACGAGGAAAAAGGAGATACACACCTCCAAGGGATGCTCTTATCTGCAATGAGCATCATTTATCATTCGCCTCTCTGTGATGGAGAGGCAAAGCAATCAGTTTTAGCTGAGTTAGTCAACCAAGGGATTCTCAAGGAAGGAGAGACGCCCCCTTCTGTTCACATCAATGCTCCGCTCAAGACGAAAAAGGCCGATGCGCTTGTACGCGACATGCGAGACGATTTCGATAAATACCGCGTATTACCTTAAATTTAAGTTAGACCTAAAGAAAGGACGCTTCTGCCGTCTAAAAGGTACTTTGTTCTGATTCTGGTGGATCTGTTAAGCAAACCGTTTCTATAAGCTAGCGTATGCGAAAAGAGCTGTACATGTTGTGGTACTTAGCTTGCAGACGGGTCTTACACCACAGAGGATTTTTGGTAGATGGCAGAGGAGCTTATGTGCCCCTCCAACATTTCTTTTAGTAGAAGCCTCACCTGATCTGGAGAACTAAGGTTGAATTTGGCTGCAGACGCACTAAAGCCGACCTTGATGGACCAGGCTGTGGTAGGGAGAGTCTTGAAAACGTCCTCATCGGTAAGATCATCACCTATTGCCAGTATGAAGTCCCATTTTTCTCTCGAAATCCATCGTAAAGCCGCTCGCCCTTTATTTACGCCAGCATTCCTTATTTCAACTACCTTGCTTCCCTCCAACACTTGGAGATTAAGATTGGAGGCAAGATTCAGAAGCTCGCCCACCAGTGCTCTTGCTCTAAGATCACTTAGTTTCGGCTCAGCTCGCCTATAGTGCCATACAAGTGAAAACTCCTTCTCTTCGATGAAGGAGCCGGGGGTTCTATCTACCCAAAGCTCAAGGACCGGCCGTGCTTGTTTCTTCCAATCACTTGCCAGGGCTTCTATCATCTCCCATTCTTGTCCCTTTTCTCTAATCCACGCACCATGTTCAGCCACCAATCCCATATTCAGATTGCCAAACCATTTCTCCAGAGTATCTTTGACACGTCCACTTATAAGTACCACTTCATTTTGAGGGTTCTCAGCGAGTTCTTCCAGCAATGCCAGAAGCTCAGCGGTTGGCATCGCTTCCTCCGGCCTTCCCGAGAATGGAACAAGCGTGCCATCGTAATCCAGGAACATCAACCTTTGATTACTTTTTTGAAAATCGCTCAGTAATTCCCCTTTTGGCCTTAATGTTAATGCTCTGGCTTCCATCGTTTCTTGAACCCTTTTAGTCTGAAGCAGTCTATCTAGGAAGTCATCCGCCCATCGTACCACATTGTAACGCTTTAGGCGTTTCTGCATTGCTTTGTTACGTTCCATCTGCTCACGTTTTGGCATTGCCAGGGCTTGTTCTAGTGCCTGCACAATATCCTCTTGGTTATTAACATTTATTATGATTGCCTCCCACAGCTCCGTTGCTGCTCCAGCCGTCTCGCTGAGAATGAGACTCCCTTTCCTGTCTGTTTTGCTGGCTATATATTCCTTTGCTATGAGGTTCATTCCGTCTCTAATAGGGGTAACCAGGGCAACATCAGCCATCTTATACAAGGCAATAAGGGAGTGAAAAGGTAGAGAGCGGTACAAATACCAGATGGGCGTCCAGCCAATGGTCCCATGTCTTCCATTGATTGCGCCCACAAGTTCATCTATGCGGTTTTTTAGCGTGGCGTATTGTTTCACCTTTGTGCGTGAGGGGACAACCACTTGAATAAGAATCAGCCTCTCGTGGTACTCCGGGTGCTGTTCTAGAAAGACATCAAAGGCCTCTAGTCGCTGAGGTATGCCTTTGGTATAATCCAGGCGGTCTATTGACAGAATTAGGGTGCGGTCTCCCAGCCTTTGACTAAGCCTGCCCATCTCCGCCCGCACTTTTGAGCCCTTGGCAGTGCTGGAATATCGTTTATAATCTATTCCCATTGGGAATACACCTGCCCTTATTACCCGGCTGGGGGTGCTGATTTGCCCCATAGCAGCTTCATAGCCTAACAAGCGATGCACACAGTCAAGAAAGTGTCGTGTATAATCGTAGGTGTGGAAGCCCACGAGATCCGCGCCCAAGAGTCCATCTAGAATTTGCTTGCGCCATGGAAGCAAGCGAAACATCTCTAAAGAGGGGAAGGGGATGTGAAGGAAAAATCCTATTGCTGCCTCTGCTAACCTCTCCCTTAGAAGCTTTGGAAGCAGCATTAATTGGTAATCGTGCACCCAGATAATATCACCAGGTTTCGCAACTTCAACAACTGCATTAGAAAAAGCCTCGTTGACCTGTTCATAAGCCCGCCATAAATCTTGGCCATATACTGTGTACATAGGGAAGTAGTGAAACAGAGGCCAGATAATCTTGTTGCAAAATCCATGGTAGTAATCTTCAACCTGGTTTTGCGAGAGAAAGACCGGATAACATCGTTCGGACTGCAATCTCGCTTCTATATCTTTTTCTTCCCCTGCTATCTTCTCCGAGTCGATTCCAGGCCATCCTATCCAGACGCTGTTGTGCGATTTGTGGAACGACCCTAGACCTGTAGCTAGACCGCCAACGCTGGGCTCGAGGGACACATCGCCTTTTCTCTTCTCGACACTAACAGGCAGCCTGTTTGAAACGATTACCAACCTTCGCACGCTGTCCCACGCTCCTTACGCCTTGAACTATGAATGCGCCTAATTCCTCATCTCCCAACAAGCTCGGATTACACTTATGTGAGGGCTTCTTAGGGCCGTAATGAGATA
>JAIWBQ010000093.1:0-3205 GCA_048633745.1 bacterium | reverse complement strand
TCTCTTCTCGGTTTTACCGACCATCATGTAGCTGAAGCCTTGTTTAGCACAACAGCTATGCTGTTTCTGATATTGGCTATCAAGCGGGCTCGAGAAAGAGAAATTTCATTTGCCCACTTCCTGCACAGGGATTGGGCAACTATTCGCAAGCCTCTTATCTATACTCTGCTCGCTGGCCTTTTCCTGGGTTTTTATCTCCTTACCTGGATAGGCGGGCTTCTGTTTGTCTTTGTTATATTTGCTTACCTGGTGATTCAATTCATTATAGACCACCTGAGGCATAGATCAACCGGCTATCTATGCATTGTGGGCACTCTGTCTTTCCTCATCGCCTTCATAATGCTCCTACCCCTCTTAGGCGAAAGTGGGCTGGATGCTGTCTATCGTGTGTCCCTGCCAATCGCCATAGTGATACCCATAGCATTAAGTGGCATTTCCTGGCTTATGAGGAGCAAGTCCGTAAAGCCTGCCTACTATCCTCTGGCACTGCTTGGACTTGCCGGGGTAGGTTTTGCCGCTTTATATGCCGTTGATCCTTCTTTGCTTCACTCGATGCTGGGCGGATTTGGCATCTTCAGCCCATCCGTTGCAAAGCTTACTATTGTAGAGGTGCATCCCCTCACCCTGAAGTTAGCTTGGCTTAACTTCACCACTTCTTTCTTCATCTCATTCATCGCTCTGGGCATGATTGTTTATATTGCTATCAAAGAAAAGAGCGCTGATTTAACGCTGTTCCTGGTGTGGAGCATAGTAATACTGATAGCAGTCTTGTCGCAGCGCCGCTTCAGTTACTATTTCGCCATAAATGCCGCTGTGCTCACGGGATATTTTTCCTGGAGAATCCTGGACTTTGCTGGTATAGGCAAATTGCGTGCCGCGCCCAAAGAGGTGGTGAAACTCACCAAGAAGTTCAAAAAGAGAAAAAGGAAAGGGGTGAGGGAAATGCCCCTTCCGCGGCCCAGAGCTGCCTGGGTAAGGGTGATTGTTGTTGGAATAGCCATCTTTTTCCTGGTCTTTTTCCCCAATATCGGCAGGGCGGAGGGACTCGCCAAGGACCGGCCTCTTATTAACGGGGTGTGGTACAGTTCGCTTGAGTGGCTAAGAGATAACAGCCCCGAACCTTTTGAAGACCCCGATTTCTATTATGCGCTCTATCCGCCAGAGAGTAGTTTTGAGTATCCCGATACTGCCTATGGCGTAATGTCGTGGTGGGACTATGGTCACTGGATAATACGTATTGGCCACCGTATGCCGAATTCCTCCCCCGCCGGCCAAATCAACGCTGCTGAAGCAGGTAGCTTCCTGATTGCTCAAGATGAGAGCTCAGGCAATCAGGTAATGGATGAATTTGGCTCGGAATACGTGATAATTGACCATTCAATGCCGACGGCAAAATTCTATGCTTTTGTAACGTATGCTGGCGGCAGCCAGGATGAGTTTTACGGAACGTATTATCGACAAGCGGAGGATGGAGAATTGCAGCAAATGACCCTGTTTCACCCAGCTTACTACCGTTCCATGGTTGCCAGGCTCTACAATTTCGATGGCAAGGCTGTCGTTCCCACGCAATCCATAGTTATTTCCTACGAGGAAAAGGTAGGTGGGGAGGGGGGCAAGTATAAGGAAATCACCAGCTCAAAAGCATTCCCCACCTACGAGGACGCCCAGGCTTATGTCGCAAGCCAGGAGTCTGATAATTACAGAATAGTAGGCCCCAGCCCATTTGACAGCCCGCTGCCCCTGGAAGAGCTGAGCAGCTATGAGCTGGTTTATGAGTCCGCCGCCAGGGTAAATATAGCAGATAAGACCATGCCCAGTATCAAAATCTTTGAGTACCTTGGCTCAAGTGGAACTTGAGCCTGGTGCTGTGTCGCGGAAAGCACATGATCGATCCCTTACTCCTTAATCCGTGCACTCAGGTTTGAAAAGCTCACCTGCAAGGTGTTGGCGCTTGTTCCACGGATTTCAGCGCCATTGCGAGGAGCCGAAGGCGACGTGGCAATCTCACATATTGGGGCATGGCCCCGAGATTGCTTCGCTGCGCTCGCAATGACAGGCATGGGAGTTCTACTCACGGATTAAGGTTACTATTGTACTATTGCATTGAGTGAGCTTCTGCGTTACAATTACACTCTAATTGGAGTGTCAATTGCAGGACAAAGTCACCATCAAGATACCCAGAGAGCTTTATCACAAGTTAAGCCAAATGATACTGGGGACCGGCTTTTCCAGTGTTACGGAATTTATTGTCTTTGTTATGCGGAGTTTAGCATCGAGCGGTGAGATAAAAGGAGAGGATAAGCTGACGGACGAGGAGGTGAGAGCAATAAGAGAGAGATTAAGGAGGTTAGGCTATCTATGAAGGAAGAAGAGGAAAAGAAGGCTGTGTTTTTGCCTGCCGAGCTCTATGGAGAGATAGAGAAAAGGGTGGGTGCCACAGATTTTGGCTCAGTGGACGAGTATGTGAAATTTGTTCTGGAAGAGGTGGTCAGGGAGGAAGGAGAGGAGAAACCCTTCAGTGAAGAAGAAGAAAAAGAGGTGAAGAGGAGGCTGAAGGATTTGGGTTATCTGGACTAGAAATATGGAATAAGCATTCAGCCGTCAGCTTTCAGTTCTCAGGAAATGAGGGGAATATCTATCTTAAACCTTTATCTGTGGTTGCTGAATACTGAGTGCTGATAACTGGATAGTCGGATATGGATATAACATCGTCTCTTTTTGTAGCAGTAATTCTTATTGCTTTTGTGTTCCAGTATGTGAGTGTTTCCATGGGGTTGGGCTACAGTACCGCTCTAACCCCCCTTCTTCTTATCATAGGATTTTCACCTTTGCAGGTTGTCCCTGCCGTACTACTAAGTCATTTTGTAGGCGGAGTAATTGGGGGGATTGCCCATCACCGGTTGAGGAATGTAAACCTGGACTTCAGGAAGGACGATAAATTGATGAAACAAAGGCTGCGAGGATTAGTTTATGTTCCCAGGTCTCATGATGCCAAGGTTATTTTTATCCTTGCTATCTGCGGAGTTATAGGAGCCTTGCTGGGCGTATTCTTTGCAGTAAGCATTCCAAAAGTCATTCTTGAAATTTACATAGGGGCCATGGTCTTAGTGATTGGAATAGTCATCCTTGCGCGAAGAAACCAGGGGGGTGTGCTTTCCTGGAAAAGGCTTATCGGCATAGGGCTTTTGGGCTCTTTTAATAAGGG
>JAIWBQ010000092.1:0-3112 GCA_048633745.1 bacterium | reverse complement strand
CCATTTTTGATGCCCTGAGCACTATGGTTATCGATAACAATATGGTGAAGGTGCTAGCCTGGTATGATAACGAGTGGGGTTATAGTTGTCGTCTTGCTGACCTCGCTGCCTATATTATCAACAAAGGGCTATAATAGGGCAACTGAAATCGCTGGGATGATGGGTGGGAAGAACAAGTGACTTTATCCAGGGCAGCAAGCAGAATGACTACTTAGTTAGAGGGTCTTATGGCTCAAAGAACTATGATCGAGAATCTTGACCCACTATTCAACCCTAAATCAGTTGCGGTAATCGGGGCGACAGGTGATTGGAATAAGTGGGGCTTTTCCACCTTCCTTAGCACCGTCGATGGTTTTGAGGGAAAGGTTTACCCCATAAACGATAAAGAGGAAATCGTTTTGGACCATAAGGCTTTCAAAAAGATAACAGATGTGCCCGGGGAAGTTGACTTAGCGGTCTTTGTCATCCCCGCTCCTAGCATTCCCGCAGTTATGGAAGACTGTGTGCAAAAGGGGGTGAAGGCGGCTGTTATCATTTCTGCTGGCTTCGCTGATGCTGGGGAGGAGGGCAGAAAGCTCCAAGACGAAGTCTTAGAGATAGCAAGTAGAGGGGGAATTCATTTCGTGGGGCCGAATTGCATGGGTTTTTGGAGTGCTTCTTCGAAGCTAAAGGCAACCATGATTCCTCTACAAATTCGTCCTGGTCCCCTTGCTCTTGTAACCCAAGGGGGAAATATAGGAACTTCCATAGTTATGTCTGCTAATCAAAGGGGGCTGGGATTCCACCGATATGTAAGCTGCGGGTGCACCGCGGATATACCGATTGAGGATTACATAGAGCACTTTGGAGAGGACCCCGAGGTGAAGGTGATTTTGACTTACATAGAGGGTTTAGAAGACGGGACAAGGTTCATCGAGAAGGTGAAGAGGGTAACACCCAGAAAGCCGGTAATTGCGCTAAAACCGGGAAAGGGTGAGGCTACTGCCAGGGCAATAAGGTCTCATTCTGGTGTTCTTTGTGGCTACGACGAGGTTTATGAGGAAGCGTTCAAGAAGGCAGGAGTGGTCAGAGCCGAAACCCCGGAGGAACTTTTAGACATTGCTATCGGCTTTCTAATGCAGCCGCTTCCTCGAGGTAGGAATGTAGCCATCGTCACCCCTGGCGGTAGCTATGGAGTTATATGCGCTGATGATTGTCTGTCAAATGGGCTTGACGTGGTCAAACTTCCCGAAGAGGCCATTGCTGAATTTGACCAAATATTTCCACCGCGCTGGAGCCACGGTAATCCTATTGACCCTGCCGGGGATAGAAACTTGGTCGCCTTCTTGAAAGCGCCAGAGATGGTCTTGAAGCTGGATGAGGTGGACGCAATCATCTTTATGGGAATGGGTAGTATCACTGGTGTGAGTGATATGTTGGTGGATACTTGGTCCAAATTCCAGACATCTGAGGGAATCGCACAACTTTCTGGAACGCCGGATATTGACTCAATTACGTCCTTGATTGCTCCTCTTTTCTGGGTTCAAAAGGGTCGGGAAAGGGAAGAACTTCGAAGGATACTGACTCTGGTGATTGAATCAGGACAGGTGGATGGTTCATCCTTTCTGGGAGATATTGCTTCATCCTTCACTTCTGAAGGAGTAGACTTAAGCAAAATGTTCAGTGTTATGGACTCATTCCTGGCGGCATTAGTACTTCAGTGGATAGAAACTTATGGAAAGCCTGTAGTTGCCACCACCTTTACTGAAGAGGGGTCACACGTAAACTTAAAGAGGGGCTTTTATTACTGCTATCCTTCGTCTCAAAGGGCAACCAAGTCTTTGGCTAAATTGGCAGAGTATAAAGAGTATCTCGAGAGGTGTTGACCTGCCATCATAAGCCATGATGTGAGCATGGATTGCAAGGGTAATCCAGCCAGTGCCATTTTTGATGCCTGAAGCACTATGGTGAAAGTGTTAGCCTGGTATGATAACGAGTGGGGTTATAGCTGTCGTCTGGCTGACCTCGCTGCCTATATTATCAACAAAGGGCTATAATAATGAATGTCGGTATATGCCGAATAGAACTTCGCCTCCCTGAGAACCAGTCCCTTAAAGGTAAGCGGCGAGTAATTAAGTCTATCATTGCACGGCTACAAAATAAGTATAATGTTTCTGTGGCTGAGGTTGATAACCAGAATTTATGGCAACTAGCCACTTTGGGCATAGCTTGTGTCAGCAACCATAGAAGGCATGCTGATGAAACTTTATCCAGCGTGGTGAAGTTCGTTGCTCAGAATTATCCCGATTTGGAGTTATTGAGTTCGGAAATAGAAGTTTTCCCTGCTCTCTAAGTGTTTGATGGATGCAGCCGCCTTTCTCCATTACCTTATTACTTTACTCAACTATAGGCAGCAGATCGTCCATATTGAGCATATCACATGGCGAGATGCCACCTTTAGCGAGCCGAACAAGCCCCTTCATTCTTCCTTAAAGGCGGGCCTGAAATCCTTGGGCATATCGCATCTGTACCGGCATCAGGCGGAGGCGTTGAATGCTATCTTTGCCGGGAGGAACGTGATAATAGCCACACCTAGTGCCAGTGGCAAGACCCTGTGTTATCACTTGGCGACGCTTGAGGCAGTTTTGGATGATAGGGATAGCTGTGCTCTTTATATTTTTCCCACTAAAGCTTTAGCCCAGGATCAACTGCGCAGCTTGAAACAAATCCTTTCCCCTTTGTCATTGCGAGCCGAAGGCGAAGCAATCTACCCAAATGCTGTGGCTACTTTTGATGGTGATACGCCACAGAGCGAGAGGGCTAGCATAAGGAAAAAAACCAGGATCGTGCTTACTAACCCAGACATGCTTCACCTCGGCATTTTGCCTAATCATCAGTCGTGGTCCAGGTTATTTCGGCACTTAAAGTATGTGGTAATAGACGAGGCCCACGTTTATCGAGGTGTTTTTGGCTCTCATGTGGCTAATGTTCTACGCAGATTGCAGCGGCTCTGCGCTTTTTATGGCTCTAGCCCTCAGTTTATTTGCTGTTCCGCCACCATTGCCAATCCTAAAGAGCATGCTCAGAATCTGATTGGCTTGCCTTTTGAGGCCATTGTTGAAGACGGCTCACC
>JAIWBQ010000091.1:0-3902 GCA_048633745.1 bacterium | reverse complement strand
TTAAACAAGTTTCCGCTAGCAGGTGACTCAGGAGTAGGAGATGCCTTCGATGTTGAATGTTTGACTTTGCATATGGGTTCAGTCCTGTGGGCTGCGCAGGTGGTCTCTGAGTTATTGAAAGTCTCTTGTTTTGGCCTGCAGAGCGCGGCCCAGCACGATAAGCTGGAGATGCAGACCTGGCCACCGGTAAACATATTAGGAGGGCTGGGAAATGTAGATAGAAATAAGCCAGTGATTGCATTTATAGGGGATAATTTCCTCCCGGCATGGGCCACTGTAAATTATTTAAAAGAGACTAATTTGACTGAGGAAGTGGAAATCTGCGGGATTGGTTCAGTAGGGCTAGATTTGCCTCGCTACTACGATAGAACACGTGTTATCGCCTCTATGGGAAGTGCGGCGAGAGCAATTAGGCTTGCTTTCGCCGATGTCATTGTAGCCAGCGTAGGGTGTATGAATCTTGACTTCCTTGGACTAGCAAGGAAAGGTGGAAGCAAACTAATCTGGGTGAGTGCGCAACCGATAGGAATAGGGTGGATAAAGGACCGAACGGATGATTCTATTGATACCTTAGCCGATGACCTTAGCAAGAAGGTTGATGCTATATGGTGTAGGGATATGGACAAAGTAGGGGAAATAGCAGTAAGAGTGGCTAGGGAGGTAAAGAAGGAGAGAAAGACCTGGGAAGATTATCTGATAGGAGAAGAGGAAGCGAA
The DNA here is from genome assembly GCA_048633745.1 of bacterium. Taxonomy (GTDB): domain Bacteria; phylum Chloroflexota; class Dehalococcoidia; order GIF9; family AB-539-J10; genus JAIWBQ01. Next base: position 3,186 of record JAIWBQ010000091.1, on the reverse strand, counting down.
GGAGGAGGCAAAGAGATGCAAGGAAGATTGTGACCTTTGTTTTAATGCTTGCCCCTATGGATTAGCTATGGGAAAGGCGCTGAGAAAGGTGAAGAAAGAGGGATTGGTGGCGCTGGAGGAGATAGAAAAAAGCTGTGTTCTTTGCCAGCGATGTGAGGACGTGTGTCCTGAAAAGATCAAGATAACAGACATAATGGTAAGGGTATCAGGTAAGTGGGCCTATGCAGAGAACTTCAAGATGCGGGCTGGAAGGGGAAGCATCCCAGAGGATGAGACAGCCCGTGCTGCCTTTACTCTGTCGAATTCTCCTGGTTTTGTTCGGATCCTTAGCTGTGGAGGTAGTAAGAAGATAACGGAAGACGTCACCTGGGTTGCCCGTGAGTTAATTTTCCGTGGTTGTGTTGTCACTGTTGCAGGCTGTGGGGGGTATGAAGTTGCGAGGTATTTTGACGAGGAGGAAGGAAAATTCCTTTTTGAGAAGTGTCCTGGTGAATATGTTCCCAGGAATGTGGTATTTACGGGTTCTTGCTCTACTCACTGCCTCTTACAGGAAGCAAGTGCCCATTGGGCACGGACTGGAGTTCATATCTCTCACTATGCGAATTCTGTTGACGTAGCTGATGTGACCTATCGGCTATTCGGTACGCCGGCGATCCTATGGGGAGAAACTCCTGAAAGAATGTATTCTATAGCAGCGGCTTATGCTCGTTACGGTGAAAGGGTCATTGTCGGGCCTATTAGCGCCTGCCAATGGAAACGCTTCCTTTTGGGCAACCAATATGACCGGAGTAAATGGCACGTTTGGGATACCGCGGATGCGAGAGAAGTGGAGATAGAGCCGGCCCCGGAACATCTTATTATCCCTGTGGAAACAAAGGAAGAGGCTATGGTTATGCTATGGAATTTGAACTTCCGTCCGGGAGGTATATCTATGTACCAGATTATGAGATTCACACCATATTTGGAGCAGCATACACGATTCTTTGGTGAGTTACCTGATAATTGGCAATGGTTTGTCCATACTAACGCGGACTTACCGATAAAATTGAGAGCAAAACTACTAAAGATGCTGAGCGAGGAGTATGGATGGGAGACGGATTACGCCAGAGTATTCAAAGCCAAGCATAGAGATGGCCGCCTGCTGGATGTATGGGAGTATAACAAGGAATACGGAGTTGCAGAGTCTCGTTACTATACTCACACCCCCGAGCTTTTGAGTAGGAGGGGTAAGCAACTGTTGAGCGAAGAGCGAAAGCAGAAATTACGCGAAAAGGGGTACAAGATATGATCAAAAAGGGGAGAGAATTAGCAGAATACCTTAAAGGCAAGAGAATTGTAATTGTGACGGGGGAGTTATGTAATGAAATAGAGTTTGATGAGAAGAATCTCTTGGATTACACCGTGGCAATAAGTAATAAACTCGGTGCTCCTATTGCTGCTGCTGGGAATACTCCTATTCCTTTGAGAGAGAAAGGGGCGAAGTCGGTAACGAAGATGTGGGCTATAGAGCTGATGAACTTTGTGCGAGGGCCTTGGGACAAAGAGAAGGAGCACCCTCAAATTGCGGATGAGAAACCTGAGGTCTTTTTGTTCATTGGCTATAGTGCGCCAGTTGCTCAAAGTTTGGTCTCCACAGTAAGAGAGGGTGATGCTGTGACCGTGGCGTTGGGGAGCACATATGTGGAAGGCGCAAGCTATTCCTTCCCAGATGCAGCTTCCTTTAAGCAGTGGGAGCAGAATTTGAAGGAATTTGTGGGATCACTGGAGGGCAAGTGACGGATAAGAAGTTAGAGGCAATAGAGGCAAAGAAAAAGCTAACAGAACCAGTAGGGGAGTTTCTGAGGCTTATCGGTTATAAATCGAGGTCAGCACCTATTACCAAGGAATTTATGGCAAAGCCTAGCTTTTATGGCAAGCGCGAAGGTTATACGATTGCTTTATATCCGGTGCTGGATGCGAGGACTTTGGGCGTCGAAATTTCAAGAGTGAAGACTGTAACTTTCCAAATGGGTAAGGGTGTGGATTATGTGTTGTTGCTTGCGCCGCAGGATGAGGGCGAGTTGATGGATATCCTCTGTGCCAATGAAGACAAGGAATATAAGAGGATAATGAAGGAAGGGTTCACCATCTGGATGTGGGATACAGAGAAGAAAAAGCCTATGGCATATTTTAATTTACCCAAGGACGGAATTCTGCAAGGGCAAATTGAGGATAGAGGTGATATCGTAGCAGAAGCGAGAGGGGGGTAGCGGAACGTTATTGGGAGATGGTAAGTGGGGAAGACTGGTTGGGAGCGTAGATGCTGGCAGGGAACAACGTTGTGCGATTTTGAGGGTGATGGGAAATGACTGAGAAGAAGTTCAGTTCTAAGGATTTGTTGCGACAACTCCGTCCAGCTCCTGATCTGGCATATGAATTTAGTAATGAAGAGGTATTGGAATGTGCAAAATATTTCCTTCAATACGTTGGCTATACCTTGGAGGAGAAAGAGGAGCAATGGAGGAGTAAGCCAGATTTTCGTGCCAAGAGGAGGGAAGGAGGAATAACTTACGAAATTCTAGGACTGGTAAGGCATGATATGAAGGAAGTAGCCGATGGGGTTGCCCATCTTAAGAAAATAAGAGAAGAGGTGGGAGAAAAGGACAAAATAGATTATGTTATTGCGCTTCCCCCTGTACAAGAGCACTATTTAATCGAACATATGATGGCGGACGACTACAAGTTGTACAAGGACTTACGTGAGAACGCTTTCGTTGTCTGGATTTGCAACCCAGAGGAGAAGAGTGTATGGTGCTGCCAAGGTGCGCCTAAGGATAAGCGCTTTAATGAATACTTCAAAGTCACGTTTGGCGGTGATCTTATGGGCATGTTTGCCAGTATGCCCTATCGGGGAGACAAAAAGGAGAGCCGAAAGCACCAAATAGAAGATTTAATGAAAGAATGACGACAATACAGGACGTAAAGGAAATATTTGCTAAAAAGGGTTTACGCTTCAAGTATTTACCTCCCGAGAGTTCCCTTGTAAAGAGTATGGTGGTGGCGGAGAGACATGTCACTCTTCACGGCGATTCTAACGTGATCTTGAACATAAGGTATGTGAATGAGGAGGACAAGGAGGTCTCTGGCCTGTTCGTTTGTGAGGGCAAAATAAAAAAGAGGAAAATTTCTCCCCCGCCCAGGGAAGTT
>JAIWBQ010000090.1:0-4116 GCA_048633745.1 bacterium | reverse complement strand
ACGACTGATTCTCCAGCTTCCCTTTTGCCAAGAAGTAAATCTATGCAGGTAACAACATTTGGTTTTTCAATTCCCGGTATGTCGGGTATGATAGGTTTTGAGCCAGTTGCAACAAATACCACGTCAGAATTCCCCCTCTTAACAATATCTATCGTTACCTCTGTCTCAAGTTCAACCTCCACCTCGAGCTTCCTGAGTTGACAGCTATACCATTCATTTAATCTCCCTAAGTCTCTTTTGAAATCAGGCACAGAGGCCTCAAGTAAGTGCCCGCCCAGGTTTTCCCCCTTTTCATATAAAGTCACTTTATGCCCTCTAATAGCTGCAATCCTCGCTGCCTCCATACCAGCCACCCCCCCACCGATAACCACAACTGTCCTCGCTTTCTTCTCAGCTGGCTTTAGCTCGTAGAGCCGCTCTCTACAGCAAGCAGGATTTACGGCACAGGACAAGGGTTTCCCCTGGAGCATTCTTTGATTACCGTCATGGCAACCGATACACGGGCGAATATCCTCTATTCTTCCTTCCTGCACCTTGATGGGCCAATATGGATCGGCTAGAAGCCCCCTGCCTATAACGACTATATCCGCTTTCCCTTCTTCTACCACTTTTTCTGCTAACTCTGGCATGTCGAGCCTGCCAACCGCCATAACTGGAATTTTCACAATTTTCTTGACTTTCTCTGCCATATCCACCATGCAGCCATGTTCTTGATAGGTTGGTGGATGAGCCCAATACCAGCTATCATAGCAGCCAGCATCCACATGCAAGGCATCGAAACCTGCCTCTTCTAACAATTTTGCCATCTCAAGCCCTTCTTCAACATCCCGGCCTGCTTCTGTATAATCCTCACCAGGAAGAGCTCCAACACGTAGTGCCTTTATATAGTGCTTGAGTGCAAATCTATATACCACAGGGAAATCTTTTCCAACCCTTGCTTTGATCTCCTTCAAAATCTCAATGGAGAATGTAAGCCTGCCTTTCAGGTCTCCACCGTATTTATCCGTCCTCTTATTCCATATAGCGGTGGCAAATTGATCCAGGAGGTAACCTTCGTGGCCGTGCAATTCTATCCCATCTATCTCCGCAGCTTTCACAATTTCGGCTGCGTCGCCAACTGCTTTTACTATTTTCTCAACCTCTTCTGGTGCAAGTTCCCTGCATATAACGCTAGGATCCCAATAATTTGGGTTAGCAGATGCCGATACTGGTTTGCCACGGCCTGTAGGATCTACATGACGAGGCATGAGAACACGACCTACGCCTGGTGTTAGTTGAATGAATATTTTTGCTCCAAGTGAATGAACAGCCTCAGACATTTCGCCAAAAGGGCTTCTCATTGCAGGACTGATCATTGGTGCAAACCCAAGTCTTACAACATCTATCTCATTTTCCACCTTGTGAGCGCCAGTTATTATTAGCCCAACTCCACCCTTCGCCCTCTCAATGAAGTAATCTATAGTGCGCTGTGTAGGGCTGCCATCCGGATTCACCATTGGTGGGTTTAGAATTGCCATTGGAGCCAGTGCTATTCTGTTCTTGATCATTACTTTGCCAATTTGGACAGGTTCAAATAGCTTTGAAAATCTTTTATTTATCACGCTCCCTCCTTCTCTCGCTTACTCAATTTTAACACCTTCGCCTCTACAAGTTCGGGAAATCGAGATGAAAGCTTCCTTCCTCGACGCCAAATATAGAATCAGTGGCCTTCTTCAGTTCCTTTAATGCTAGTGATGCTGAATGGGCTAACTTTGCACCTCTGCCTCAACCAAAATCGACTGCTTGGAGTGCCTGCAAGGGTTTGACAAAAAAGGAGGGGATGTTATAATTTTGTTAGACATATCTAACAATCGCCTGGGTGATAAGCAATGGTGAAACAGGAAGTGAAAAGAGCGCAGAGCCCCAGTATGGAGGACTATCTTGAGGCAATAGCTATGCTTCGTGGAAGGGGGAAAGTAGTGAGGGTAAGTCAACTCAGCCGGAGGCTGAAAGTTAAAATGCCCAGCGTTACCTCTGCCTTGAGAAAGCTTTCGGAACAGGGGCTTGTGGAGCATGAAAGGTATGGCTATGTAAAGCTTACTTCGGGAGGTGATAAGGTCGCTGGGGAGGTGCTTCGCCGTCATAAAGTATTAAGCCGCTTTTTTGCTCAAGCTCTGGACATTGACCAGGAAACGGCTGAGGAGGATGCCTGCAAGATCGAGCATGTCATTAGCCCAGTAAGTTTGGAGAGGGTGACTAAGTTCATGGAGTTTATGCAGGCATGTCCGTTGGGGGGGGCTAATTTTCCCCAAAGGTATAAATATTTTTTAGATCATGGAGAGCTTCCTGAAGAGTGCTTGGAGAAAGGCTGCTTGAGGGAGAGACACTGAGAAAGGCAAAAAATTTGATATTTGTAAGTCAGGCAAGGCTAACTTAGATATTCTCTTTTTGCAAACGCAATATCTCAGCGGTTCAGGATATTGAGTAGTTACCAGCATATTCTTGACCATGGTATTCAGGATTAGGAAAGAATCGTGAAACAGATTGCCTGCATTTGTAAGAGCGAAGACCACTGTTTAAGAAGTTTCGTTAAGACTTTTTAAGGATAGGGGATAAATTATGGCTATGCGTCGAGAAAGGCAATTGACCTTGGGTCAGATGGAAGTTGGACAGACCGGCACTATAATTGAAATCCGAGGGGGTTGGGGTTTAGTTCGGCGGCTAGAGGCTCTGGGTGTCAGGCCAGGGAAGAAGGTGACGAAAATAAGTACTACGCTGTTTCGCGGCCCAGTTACGCTCAAGATAGGTAATACCCAGGTAGCTGTTGGTTTTGGCATGGCTAGGAAAATAATAGTTCAGGTAGATTAATATCTGCTTGAGCACAGTAGTTTGAGAATAATGCGGATACTACTTGTAGGAGATCCCAATGTCGGTAAAAGTGCACTCTTTTCTAGGCTAACGGGTACACGCATAATCGCTTCAAACTATCCAGGTACCACCGTGGGGTTCACCAAGGGATATTTAAAGTATGGGGGAGAGCATGCCGAGGTTATTGATATCCCCGGTACCTATACACTGGAGCCAACTTCTAGGGCGGAAGCGGTGGCTGTGGAGATGTTGAAAGACGGGGATTTAATCATAAATGTCGTTGATGCCACCAATCTGGAAAGAAATCTTAATCTAACCTTGCAGTTGCTGGAGAGACCGGTTCCAGTAATAGTTGCTCTTAACATGTGGGATGATACACATCACAGGGGTATCAATATTGACGTTGCTAGGTTAGAAAAATTACTCGGTGTCCCCGTTGTCCCAACAGTGGCGGTAACTGGCCAAGGAATAAAGGAATTAGTTAGACGTCTTCCGGAAGCAAAGGCTCCTAGTATCACTGATTACGGTCTCAGTAATGATGAACGTTGGGCAAAAGTTGGCAATATAGTAAGTCATGTGCAATCGGTAAGCCATCGTCACCATAGATGGTATGAACATCTGGAAGATGCCAGCATTCATCGGCTAAGCGGAATTCTCATTGCAGTGCTGGTTCTCTTTGTTACTTTCTGGTTTATCCGTTTCATTGGCGAGGGGATTATAAACTATATTACCGATCCTCTATTCGAAGGGTTATGGACCCCGGTATTAATGAAGCTAAGTAGCGCTTTGGGGCCAGGAAGTTTTTGGCACACTATTTTTATTGGCAGCCTTATTGACGGGCAAATCGACTATCTCCAGTCTTTCGGATTGCTCAGCGCTGGACTCTATATTGTGCTTGCAGTGGTTCTCCCGTATATCGTCGCTTTTTACCTGGCGCTTGGAATTTTGGAGGATGTTGGCTACCTTCCTCGCCTGGCTGTATTGATGGATACTGTAATGCATAGAATGGGGCTACATGGTTATGCCATCATTCCCACCATCCTTGGACTGGGATGTAATGTGCCTGCCATCATGGCAACTCGCATTCTGGAGAGCCGGAAACAAAGGTTTATTGCGGCTACTTTGATTTCTATTGCCATCCCCTGTGCGGCACTACAAGCCATGATAATAGGGATGCTGGGACAATATGGTTTACAATATGTTGCCATAGTATATGGCAGCTTGTTTGTGTCCTGGATTGTCATAGGGTTAATCCTCAATCGTACCGTA
>JAIWBQ010000089.1:0-3132 GCA_048633745.1 bacterium | reverse complement strand
GTCTAGTCAATAGGTCATAGTTAGAAAGTCGCATGACCAATTTCTCATATGAAAAAGTACCAATGGGGGATTCCTATCAAGCTAGCTGGCTGCTATATATGATACATAATGAGGAGGCTGAGATATTTAGCCATAGTTCTGGCGCTGGCTGATGTGGCGCTGGTTGGCTCCTTAGTGCACACGGCGGTACTTGCTAAGGAAATCGTGCCTGCCTACAATGGCGATACCATAAGCTACGTCTCCTCTCCCAAGACAACATATCCTTCTGATGATAGCTATCCAGCCCAGAGGTGGGGGGTAAACAAGATTGAGGCACCTCAAGCGTGGCAAATAGCCGAAGGAAATCAGTCAATAATCGTTGCTGTCCTGGATACGGGCATTGATGAGGGTAACCAGGATCTGGCTGATAAACTGGTTGCCGAGGTCAATTTCAGCGATAGCCCGACGAGCGATGATCTCTATGGGCACGGGACTCACATGGCTGGCACCATCGCCGCTGTCGCTCCTGAATGCAAGTTGATGAACGTCAAGGTGGCTGATGATGCAGGCGGATGTGAGCCGTTGGTGGTAGCCGAGGGGATTGTCTGGGCGGTGGACCATGGAGCCGAGGTTATCAACTTAAGCCTTTGCACGGAATCGTCGCCAGATTTGGAAGAAGCGGTAAACTATGCCTGGAGCCGGGGGTCTGTGATCATAGCGGCAGCAGGCAATGTGGGCAAATCAACGCCTGCTTATCCTGCTTACTATGCCAATTGCCTTGCCGTGGCCGGTACTAATGAAAACGATTCTTTAGCCCTGCTATCCAACCACGGTGATTGGGTAGATATGGCCGCCCCGGGCTTTAACATCTACTCTGAGTTACCCCAGGACCAATATGGCTATAAAACCGGCACCTCATCAGCAGTGGCTCATGTCTCAGGCGTGGCTGCTCTGGTTTTCAGCGTGGCTGAAGATACCAACGGCAACGGCATGACCAACGATGAAGTGCGGCAGGCACTTGAAAATAGTTGTTCCCCCATTGGCGACGATGGTGTGGGGAAAGGGCGTATCAACGCTTACGAGGCAGTAGTAGAGACAATATCCTCAAAATGATTCTTCCTTTCCTGGTTTCATCCTCACCTCAGTTCCGTCGTTGACCCTTCGCGGAGTCTATCCTGGTGAGCCGAAGCTCTGAACAAAGTGAAGAGGAGATTCTTCCCCTTCACTTCCTTCCTGCCGTCAGGACTCAGGGTCAGAATGACAGGAGGCGAAGGGCTCAGGGCTTCGGCTCAGGATTAGCCACAGCTCCCGTCAAGGGAGAGGAAAAACAGAGTGAGATTGCTTTGTCGCTTCGCTTCTCGCAATGACAACACGGGAAGAGCTCGAAATGACAAAGAGGAATTACTAAACAATCTCAGGAAAATAATCTCTCTCCTATTAATGGGGAGGAATTTTATACCGAAATTATGCGGGAGACTATAATCAGGTTTCTTGGTCGTTTTCTTTCAAACTAGTACGGAGAGCATTCCGAGCTCGTGACAGTAATCCCTCAACCGACTTTGGTGAACGATCCATAACTTGACTTATCTCTTGCACTGGCATCTCCTCAATATATTTCAATGCCAGCACTTGCCGATAATCTCGTGGCAGGTCAACCAAAGCTTGCCGGACTATATGGCGGGTCTCTTCGGATTCAATTACGGCGAAAGCTGTTGGCTGGGTGTCCTCGATTTGCTCGGGGTCCATAGCATCAATACCGTGGGGCAGTTCCCCCGACTTGGCCTCTCGTGCCTGGTGACGGTAAAAGTCACTTATCTTATGAAGTGCTATACTACACAGCCAGGTATAAAGCTGGCTGTCACCACGAAATTTATCCAGTGAATTCAGGGCAGCAAGGAATATCTCCTGAACTAGATCCTCAACTACAGCTTGATTTCTGCCCACGCGTTCAAATACCAAAGAGTAGAGCCTATCCTTATAAGTATTGTAGAATTCCTCCATGGCTGTGCTGTCACCCGAGCGCAGCTTATCAACCAGCTCAGTTTCATAGGTTTGAATGGTAAAATCAGCTATTTTCATAGTGCTCCCACCCGCCGCATTGTGGCGTCGCAGCATCCTTAACATAGCACCTGGCCGGGCTGATGGGAATCACCCATTAGTACTGTTTCAGACCAGAAAATAGTCCTATGACTTAGGAAGTTCTGGACATAAATGCCAGAGGAATAGACAAAATAGCTGACATTGCGCTAGGGAAACGCACGCTACTTTAGTAGATTGCCTGCTTAATACCTGTTCTGCGTGGTGCTCAGGGTGGTAAGCAATTTGCTGTTTATATTAAGGGAATTGTTGTGATGCCCTTGTTGGCGAGCGTCTCTACTATGTATCTTCTATGACAGCTGATATCGGAGCGCTCCTTACACATAAGCACCGCGTTTCCTCCCTTGGCTAACTCGAGGAGCCTGTCTATGCCATAGTTATAAAGCTCCGTCTCCATGTGTTTGGGGTAGCCGCCTTTGCGGAATCCGCCCAGTGTGTCACCCATGGGGATATAGCCTATGCCTGATTGGAGTAATTTTACCTCGAGGCTTTCTTTGTTGTATTCAGGCACAGTGCTCTTGGGGAAACGCCGAATATCCACAACAAGGGCAATGTTATGCTGTTGCAACAGCATATCCACATTACTAACCCTTCGAGATTGCTTCGTCGCTAACGCTCCTCGCAATGACAAGGTCAATAATCTTATCTCAACAAATGCACATTGCCAATCCTGAGCCTTTTCAGCCCCTGCGCCTTTGCTGCTGCCAGACATTCATGAGCATGGTGCCTGGAGGTAGTGGGCAAATCCTGCATCATAACATACACCCAATGCCCGCGAAATTATGGGAGATTCCCTGCCACAATGCTGGCATTTAATAAGCAAGAAAAACTACCTTCGCCCCAGGATAGAACCAATAAAGTCTCTTCTGCCTCGAACAAAATCATCCACCGACACTTCACGCTTTCCTTCTAGCTGGACTTGACGAAGCCCCAAGATACCACGCCCAGTTATCACGCCAACTTTGGGTGGTTCTGGCAAGACCACTACTTCCCCTACCTCCCCTTGTGCCACATCCCCAAGAGGAATAGCCGTAGGGATTTTAAGCCGCTTGCCCT
>JAIWBQ010000088.1:0-2561 GCA_048633745.1 bacterium | reverse complement strand
CCCAGTTGCTCCACATAAGCTGGCCTGTATTGCAGCAAATGCTTTGTGTCTGTAGGTGCAGAGGTTGTCTTAACCTCTACCGGAATCTTCTCGTAGATATCAATCTTGCCCACTACACCCTCAGCTTCCACAAATTGCTCCAGGTACTCTTCGCTGGAGACAGCCGCGCCAAAAGTCTTGTGAAACCCGGTGCCAGCCCACATAAGCTGCTGCTTTCCCAACGGTGGAACAATTTCAGGATGCTTCCTTCTGAAGTAGGCTTGTTTGAGATTAAGCAGGTCAGTTACTGAGATGCGGTATGGAGCTCGGCGCGTCTTTAACTTCTGCATCAGGGTATCCTTAACCGAGCGGTTCGCCTCGATGTGGGAAACACAAGATGCGATGTCAAAGTCGGTCATTTCGCTGTTACCTATATTAGTTTAGTCCGCAGTTGCAGGTCAATTTTATTGAGATTATTTAATACCATGTCTTTCTGAGCCCCTCGCTACTTGTCATTCTGAGGGAGAGAAGCGACCGAATAATCTTGCTCAGGACAGGACTCCGCGAAAAGTCTAGAGACCCTTCGCTGCCGCTCAGTGTGGGCAACTAAACGCTCTCATCTCACCGCCAAGCCTTTAGCCGTCTGAAAGCCTCAAGCTTCTCTCTATCTCCAATTCTGGCTTTGTCCACTGCCTGAGCCAGGAATTGAATGCTGCTATCATAGGTCTTCCTGTCTACGGGATAAGGATATCCATCCTTGCCGCCGTGGGCAAAGCTATAAGTTGCTGGGTCTCGCAGGCTAACAGGAGTGTCATACACCAGCTCTGAAATGAGACTCAAGGCGCGAATGGTTTTTGGGCCTATGCCTTCAAGAGCTAGTAGTGACTCAAAGTTCTGTGGCTTATGTTCATAGGCAGTGAGGAAAATCTTGCTCAGCCTGTCGGGGTGGATATCTTCCAGGCTGATATAAGGCCGCCGAGGAAGGTTTAACGTCTTTAGTTTATTTAGCTGGGTTACAATTTTCTCTGGTTTTTCCGCACAAGCAATGTGAGCAATGACATTTCTTGTTTTTGTGCTCTCCGAAGCCACCAAATTCAATGCTTTGCCTCTAGCTTGGGAGCAGATAGCCGACTGGGGCTCGCAAACAAAGTCAGTAACCTTTTCCCCTAACCAGTGGTAGCGGCGGGCGTAGCGGTTGACTTCGTTCATACCCTGCTGAATGACTGCCCAGGAGCCATCAATGGTGAAGAAGAAAGAATGATGGTAAAGCTGGTAGCCATCCTGGAGAGCTGTGTTATCCACTTTAGCTGACATGCGACTGGCATAAATTAGAGGCGATGGATTCACCTTTAACAAATGTCCAAAGTTCTCTATCTCAGCGGGGGTTTTTCGTGAAGTCCTGCCCTTGCCTCCGGCGGCGAACAGACCTAAATCCTTCTCTAACCCTCTTACTCCTTCTTTTAAGGCGCCGCAGACAGTGGTGGTAACGCCACTGGAATGCCAGTCATAGCCCAGAACGCAGCCAAAGGCTTGAAACCAGAAAGGGTCGGAAAGCCGGCGAAGCATCTCCTCGGGGCCAAATTCATTGATAGTGACAATAACGATTTCCCGAGCAAGCTGACACATTCGCCCGAACAGCCACGAAGGCACCTTGCCATAATGCAACGGCAGGTTGGCAATCCCGGTTCTTTGTCCTGAGCTAGACATACTCTGTTCCAGGGATATTATACACCAGCGTTACCCTGAAGATATTGCCGTTTTGACACGAGAGGTTGCACAAGGGGAATCAGGGCATCCCAAAATTAGCGACTAAAAGACTCTGCTAAAAATCCAGTCATTTTTGCCTTAAAGCTCTTCCCATCAAGGCATCTTTAACCTGAATGCTGAAAACCAGAGACTATCACTCCCCCCTACTTTAAAGGGCATCAAGAACGGGAGGGAGTTATCCTTTAAAGGCTAGCCATAAGCAACCTTATAGCACCACCTTGCTGTTGAAATGCTAAAGGTGCGATACCATGGTGCTAAAGCCAGTAGCTTCATGGCGAGAAAGCAGCTCTCCCTGTACTTTTGGCCAGCGCTGCACTATAAGCCGAAATGCCTCCCTGCTATTATTGATGGTGTGAATTGTCTCAGCTATCTCCCTGTTCCCCTTATAAGATTGCCAATCCTCACGCCCTTCAGTCATTTTTCAGCTCCAGGGTGATTTATTTTCCCGCTTACTATAATACAACTTCCAGGCCTTTTGTAGCTAAGTTGTATACGCTTGAGAACGGGGGATCAAGGCGTGACAGAAACGACACCGAGGGTTGCCGAAGCATACAGCACCTACATGAGAGGCATACCTAGCTCGTACACAATGGCTTATTGGTTAAAGCCTTAGTAATGACTCAACAAGCCTTCTATCTCACTACTGTGAATGAGATCTTTCTCCTCCGTCATAATGCTGTATCACTTCTAGGGCACAAGTATGGGAGCTTCTCGCCAATCAGACACACGAACTATCTTCCCACCTTGTATTTGATGCGTTGCTATCATACGGGAGCCCCTGCGTCTCTCCGGTCCATAAGTGATTTTGACAAGTC
>JAIWBQ010000087.1:0-4126 GCA_048633745.1 bacterium | reverse complement strand
TGAGCATAACGAACAGCATAGTAAAAAATTTAGGAAATGGACTGAGCAAGCTAAGGATACAAAAGATAATTCAATTTACAATAGCATATTACAGGCAGCGCAGGAGACGGAAAAAGCCAGTAAGCAGTTATCTCAATTACTAGCTGAATTACAAGCAAGAGATAATAGTGGCTGATAAGAAAGAGGTAATAAGGAATATTTATGAAGTTCTGCCCAAGCTGAATTGTGGCTTCTGTGGCTATGGTAATTGTGGGCAATTCGCCAGAGCAGTGGCAGAGGGGAAAGACTCGCCTTTTGGCTGTCGGCAGAACCCCTGGGTAGGCTACAAGATAAGTGAAATTACTGGGGTGAAAGCTCCAGCATTTGGCTATCGATATGCATTCTATCAGCCCATTTTTGCTCAAAGTCCAGAATCCCTTCCTTCTCCCACATCATTAGGGGAAGAGATAGGTGGATTATCCCAAAGAGTTGATGATGTCCTAGCTAGAATCGAAAAGTTAGGAAAGAAGTAGATTAACCTTAGGATTACCTTAGCAAGAGGCGAGGTAGAATATGTGTATAGCTACTATCTATTTTGATGATGGGTAGCACAGGGAAGAGGTAATGCGGGATGTAGTCCAGATTGAAGTTGAAAGAGATGGCTTTCTGTGCTTTAGCTTGTTAGGGGAGAGAAAGTTTCTTAAGGGGAAGTTGAAAAACATCGACTTCCTCCAAGAGCACTCAGTGGTGTTTGAAAAAGAGGAGAAAAGTCATCGCAGGAATATAGCTCAATATCCTCTGCGGAGGAGAAGGCGTTTGCGGTAAATGTCGGGTTCATGCCACCTGGGGCAATTTTGAACGCAAAGCCCACGCAACCTAACTTGTAACATGGCATTATTTGCTGATTATCATCTCCCATTGTTATGTGGGGTGTTATAGCTGAAGCTTAGGCCTGCGTCGTAATGTCTCTGCCAAGTCAAGCGGCACGATTTCGCGCTTTGGCGCCTCGTATACCGTAACCACATTTTCCAAATTGCTGAATTCCTCCCGTATAGCGGCTATGTCACCAGGAGGCAGCGGTTTCACACCGCAGGGACGAAGGGGCGTGTTTATCTGCACCTCGTCAGGTGAAACCTGGTGTGCTATTATTGCCATCTCGGGTGCGTATTCCCTGTTAGCTTGAACAAACATCATCTGGAGGGCTACTTTGCCCTTATATTCATCCCTAAGGCGCTTAATGCCTTCTACCAACTGGTCAAAATGCAGGCTGAAAGCTGGCCTATTGATTCGGTGGAACAGCTCATCATTGGGTGCATCCAGCTTGGCTACTACCACATCAGCATGGACAAGCTGTTGCCTTACATCTCCTCGGAACAGCAGCGAGGAATTAGTGAGCACTGCCACAGGCAAGTCCAAGACCGATTTTACCATGTCGATCGCCTTGCCTAAGTTGTTAGCCAGAGTAGGTTCGCCCATGCCGGAAAAAGTAGCATAGTCAGCTTCTATTTTCCTAGCTGGCTCAATCTCCTCAGCTAGCTGCTCTAAGCTGACAAACCCCTTTGGCTCAGTCAAAATATGAGTGGTATCCCCCAACTGACAGTAAATACAGTTGAAGTTACACGTTTTACCCGAGGTAGATAGAAGGTCTATCCCTAGGGATCTTCCTAGTCGCCAGGATGGCACTGGTCCATAAATGACAGAGTTAGGCATCTTGCGCTATCTCCTAAATGGGGTTTTGCTCGCCAGGACCACCGTGAAGCCAGCGTCACAAGAAAAGCCCAGTTGCGTCAATTCATCATGACCTACCTCGCCAGGATTCTGGAACAACGTCGAAATAACTTTCTCAATGGAAAAGCCAGTTTGCTTTAGCATTGTATCAACTTCACCATAGCTATAGAACGTAGCATATCTGTAGAAACGATGGCCCCTTTGTTTTTCCAGTTGATAAAGTCGTCCCCAAGGACTCTCTCTCAATACCAAGCCCAGCACTATTTTCCCTCCGCCCATGAGAAGGCGAGCAGCCTCGCCCAAGACTCTTCCTGGTGAATCCACAAAACATAGGGTGACAATAAGGAAAACTGCCCCAAAAACACCACCCTGAAATGGTGCTTCCTCACCCCTGCCCAGAAACACGCTTATGCCTCTATTCCTGGCCTTTTCCAAAAGTCTGATTGACGGATCCAAGCCAATCTCTACGCCTAAAGCTTGGGCAAAACGACCGCTGCCTACTCCAATTTCAATCCAAGGCTTGGGTAGCAAAGGCAGGATTTGCCTCAATGCTTCGACTTCCGAAGCAAATACAAATCTACCCTCTTGTTCGAACCAAGCATCATAAGTCGATGCCAGAGAATCAAAAACAGAACTTTTCGGGCTCAATACAGAATCGCCTTCATCCGCTATTAATTATTTAGACGGACACGATACTTCAATAATGAGGCCTATAAGCCCTTTTCCACGGCTCATTCTTTAGAGCCAGGTAGTCCCTGATTGCCTCTTTAAGCGTATTTGCTGCCAGGAGAGCACAATGGAGACTATCCTCAGGGAGTCCACCTAGTGCGTCCAGTACATCATCCTGGGTGATCTTTTGAGCCTCTATGATGCTCCTTCCCTTAACTATCTCGGTAGCCATGCTGCCGGAGGCAATGCTAGTTCCGCAACCATCTGTCCAGAAGGAGACATTTATGACCCGGTCATTTCTTATCCTAAGATATATCTCCATGGTATCTCCACAAGGGCCAGCTACCCTGCCAAATCCATCGGGCGATTGAATCTTACCCAGATTTCTTGGATTCAGAAAATGGTCAATCACCTTCTCTGAGTAGGTCCTTCGCATATCTTCCATGACGGATTGCTCTAATTCCTTGAAAGTGTCACCAAATTCCTGTTCCATTTTCTCTACTCCTCTGGCAAAAGCTTCTTTTTTCGCTGTGTGCCATTCTGAGCCCTTCGCTTCCTGTTATTCTGAGCATAGCAAAGAATCTCATATCGCTCAGGATAAGCTCCGCGAAGAATCCTAAGTCCCTTCCCCTTCGATTCGCTCAGGATCAGGGTGACAGTTAAACATTCTGGAAAAGATTTTATGGGCAAGACCTGCTTGCTTGACCCCTTCCGCAACCTTCGCCTTTAGCCTATCCTTCTCGTCTGCAAAATAAAGGTGGCTTCGGCATCTACAATCAGATGCTCCGAAGCCAGGAATGGATTGGATTTCCCCTGCTAATGCCTGAGCCAGGGTGCATTCTACCCTTTTCTCAGCCTGGCATAGAATTATCTCCTCAATTTCAGCTTCCTTTAAGAGATAATCGATATGCCAATGGAGCTTTTTCTCCTCCCGCAGGTGATGAGCTAACCTTGCCTTAAACCCATTCATAGCCGAGCCAACATAGGCATAAGAAGCTTTGGGAAAAGGAATATAACCTAGCCTGCCTATGAGGATATCCTTCCCAGCAGCAAGTCTAACTAGCAATATATAGCTACCCTTCACTTTTTTGGGTCCAGAACAGCAACGACATTAGCAAACATTTGAGATACAGCATCCGAGCTGTACCTCTCAATTTCTCCCTCATCACATAGCCTGGCAAGCTCTGGATCAATAGGTAATTGCCCCAAAAGAGGAGACCCAGAAGCCTTGGCCATTTCTTCCCCCTTGCTCCTGCCAAAAATTTCCATCTTCTTCCCTGTTTCAGGCAATATCAGATAGCTCATATTTTCTATTACCCCAAGAACACGAACATTCATTTTTTGTGCCATCTTCAACGCCTTCTTCACTATCATCTCTGTCAATTCTTGAGGAGTAAAAACATCAATCACCCCTGAAATCGGCATCGATTGCAGCACTGTTAATGGAGCGTCTCCTGTGCCAGGCGGCAAGTCTATTATGAGATAGTCAAGCTTGCCCCAGAGCACCTCCTCCCAAAATTGCGTAATGGCTTTAGACATAAGTGGACCTCGCCAGATAACCGCTTCATCCTCGCTGGGCAGTAGAAGATTCATGGACATAATCTCGATTCCAGACCTCGATAATCCGGGCAAAATACCTGTCTCGCTACCACTGGGGCGAGCATTTAAACCAAACATCTTGGGAATACTGGAGCCAGTAATGTCAGCATCGAGTATGCCAACAGCCTTGCCTTGTCGAGCAAAAGCAGTA
>JAIWBQ010000086.1:0-5762 GCA_048633745.1 bacterium | reverse complement strand
GGCAGCAAGGTCATCAACAAAAGATGCTTTTGGGACTACTTCTGCCTCACCAACTTCCAATAGCTCCACGATCAACTTCTTTAGCTGTTCAAAGGTATCTTTCTCGCCCAAATTTTCCCCCTTTCTGATTGTTAATTTCTCGAGCCTTGTTTGATCCAGCTCGCCTGAGACGATCTTGGCTCAATTATCATATGATTAATCATCTTTACTTCCCGGCTATCATACCACTAAATTGCTCCCTGTCAACATGCACTATCCTATAAGCCACCATGTGGTAGAAGAAGCAAGTTTATTCCCATGACCCAGCGGCTAAAGCAGGGAGAATAGAAAACCTCGTTGAGACAAGGAGGCCCTTCAATTGAGTCAACTCACTAAGAGATTCTTGATGGTTTTTCCCTGACCTGTCCAGATGAAAAGCGTGAATGCCAACTTGTCTAGAATTGAGGAAATCAAATTGCCAGTTATCACCCACATGGACAACCTCAGCTGGCTTGACATTCATCGCCTGGCATATCCCAAGGTAAAAGGCAGGGCTTTTTACTTGCTGGTACTGTGAGATAGAAGAGAAGATATGAACGAAGTAAGGCTTAAGGTCTCGGAGCAAATAATCCAATAGCTCCAGCGCTGTGCCTGAGGCAACAATCAATTCGTATTTGCCACTTAAAGAGGAAAGGACTTCGCTTACCTCGGGATAACAACTTGCTTTATCCAGGCAAGCTTGTATCACTGGCTCAGGAGCACCCAAGTCGAGAAACTTAAACCAGTATCTTATGTCATACCATTCCAGCCTCTGGTCGCCTATTTTGTCATATTCCTCAGCGATAATCCTCTTAGCTGGGGCAAGGCCGATCCCCTTTTTCTGGGCGTAAAGAGCTGGGATAGCTTCATGCCAAATAACCTGGCTGAAATCAGGTGTCACCAATGTTCCTTCAGCATCAAAAGAGATTACTTTGATCTGGCTCATTTAAGTTGGTAATACTACCATAATCACAAGCTGTAAGTCTATTTGCTAACGATTGCCAGCAGGGATAAAATAGCCAAGATGGTATCGGGGCATTATTTAGACACAGAGAAGCTGGCTCATACTTTTGAGCTAGGACCTATAAGACCTCCTAGTGAGGCCTACTCCTTACTGATAAGGGCCACCAGAAATTGCCCCTGGAATAGGTGCCAGTTCTGCCCTATCTACAAGGGCAGCAAATTTGAGCTGAGACCAGTTGACGAGATTATAAAAGATATAGAGGCAGCTAAAGCTATCGCCGACGGCATAAAGGAGATAAGTTGGAGGATGGGCTATGGCAATGGGCTGAGAGAGGTAGCAGCAATGCTCTGTGACCAGCCTCAACACAGGCAATGTGTACATAATGTTGCCCTGTGGCTCCGGGCAGGAGGAGAGTCAGCTTTTCTCCAGGATTCCAACACCCTCATCATGCGCACTCCTGAGCTAATTCAAGTTATTACTTCCTTAAGAAAAACCTTCCCCAGCTTAAACAGAGTAACTTCCTATGCTCGATCTCATACCTCAGCTAGAAAGTCATTAGGGGAGTTAAAGGAACTTAAAGATGCCGGGCTAGACAGAATCCATATTGGACTGGAGACTGGCTATGACCCTCTACTAGCTTATATGCAAAAAGGAGCTACCGCAGAGCAACACATTATCGGTGGCAGAAAGGTGAAAGAAGCCGGTATTTCTCTATGTGAATATGTCATGCCTGGCTTAGGGGGCAGGAAAATGTCTCAGGAACATGCCAGAGAGACAGCCAGGGTGTTAAATGAAATTGATCCCGATTATATCAGGCTTCGTAGCCTTCATGTTTCTCCAGGTATGCCTTTATGGACCAAGCTGCAAAATGGAGACTTCGAGCTACAGGCAGAAGACGAGGTAGTGGAGGAAATAGGTGCTTTAATCCATAATTTGCAGGTCACCAGCCAGTTAAAAAGCGACCATATACTCAACTTATTGCCCGAAGTGGAGGGCAATATGCCTGAGAATAAAGAGAAATGCCTGGATATCATAAACAAGTATCTAAGCTTGCCAGATGAAGAAAGACTTAACTTCGGGTTGGGGAGGAGAGCTGGCTATTACGAAAGGCTGGCTGACCTCGATAACAGCGACAAACACTACAAGATTGCTGAGGTTATGACGCGCGTCCGTTCGCACGGTGAAAGCGTGGACAGCGCGATATTCAAACTAAAGGACAGCTTCATCTAGGAGAGAATGTGGCAAAGGGCTTCGTAAACTTGAATCGTTTCAAGCATGGCAGGACGATAAAGCAAAACAGCAAACGGAAACCCGATTGGCAAGGCAAGAAGAAGGTTGGAGGAAAGGATGTGAATTATGGCCAAAATAGATAAGCTCAGCTTTGGCTCTATAGTTATCGATGGCAAAAAATATCGCCGGGATGTCCTCATACTTGCTGATGGCAAGGTAAAGAAGAGGAAAGGTGGCTTCTTTATGTTTGGTAGTCACAACATTAAGAAAAGGGAGATCGAAGAATTAATCCAGGGCAAGCCTGAGCTAATAGTTATCGGCACTGGAACTGATGGTGTCGCTAATGTAGCTGCCGATGCTGAAAGCCGGGCTAAGGAAAAGAATCTAAGCCTGTTAGTTCAGCCATCCTATGATGCTGTAGCCAAGCTAAATGAGCTTACAGAGCAGAAGAAAAGGGTTGCTGCTCTTATCCACATAACTTGCTAGGCATATATCTCCTGCTGCCTCCGCCACACGTGCCCCACATTTGGCACATATCTCAGTTAACGAAAATGTCGGGGCATCACTTACACACGACAATTGTTAGGCAGAGACTCACTAGCATTCTTAATCCCGCAACCTTTCTTGAACCGCTTTGCCTGCCAATTCTCGAATTGCATCCGAAGCAACCCATCTAGCACTCCTTGAATCTATTTTTTGAATCTCTCTGGCAGTTTCAATCGCCTTCTTGTTCAAATCGGGATTCCTTTTCCCAATTTGCCTCAAGGCCCAATTAACTGCTTTTTTAACATAGTTCCTACTATCGGAAGCCTCTCTAGTTATGATTTCGAGGAATCGCTCGAAGTATTGATCATTTGCCCCCTTGTCGTGAACGGCTAAACAAGCCATCAACACAAATCCTGCCCTTTTGATGAACTCTTCATCGCTTGAACTCCACTCAACCGCTTTCTGACAGGCGAATTTAGTTTTCCCAAAGAGATTGTTGCAACATTGATCACAAACATCCCATGAGTCAAAATCGCCAACCCATATTCCCATCTGGGCCTCGGTTACCAGCGTGGGGTCATCAACCATACTAGCTAATATCCTAGCTTCATGAATCCCTGAAGACCAAAGTTGCTCGGCAAGTTCATGGTCCTTTCCTGCTTCTCTGGCAATCTTTCTCAAATTTGGTACGGATACTCCATAAGCATTATCGGGGTTGATACCATACCTTGCCATGCCCTCTACTGCTTGGGGATTAGATAAGGATTTCAGCCTCTTAAGAATATCATTGTATTGCATTTCTGCCTCCGTAGTGGGTACTCATACCTAAGATTTTGCTAATGAAAAAGTCCCACTCTTTAATCAATTATAAACCCAACCTTCCCTTCAAAGCTCGCCAAGCACTGCCACAAAGCTTTAGCTTTCGTTCTCTTGCTCGTGCTTGTTTTTCATAAGCATAAGCTTCGTAGTAAACCCACTCTATACTGCCGTCATTTTTCTTATGTTCACTTTATCTTCTCTTTAAGTCTCTGGTATAACCAATATAGAGTCGTTTTGTTCTCCTACTCTTCAGAACATATACATAAGAGCATAGAGGGCGGGATTTAGAGAAATCTTTGATTCTTCCTGTTATCCGTTGTTAGCCAAGGTGATATATGAAGTCCTGTCATTAACCCTTCTTTGTCCACAATCGTCGTTGGGCAAAAAGACTTCCAATCATAGTGTTAATCAAATGAAGGCCTGTGTTGAACCAGAAAAATTTCTTTGCACTATATTCTGGCCAGAAATGCTTTTTCACCATATTAACAAATCCGCCACCAGCAATTGTTTCATCAAGACAATGAATTAAATATGCTGCCTCCATTCCCCGAAATAGAATGTTCAAAGGTATCTCCATTTTATCCTGACATGATTCTACACAAGAGAGACCTCGAAATAAAGGGAAAAGATGATACCGAGTCACTGGGTATTGACACAAGGCGAACTCCATGTTACTAATCATTCATCAACTATAGAGGATATTAACGCGAAGAAAGGAGCCAGGAATGGTGTCGAAGATCGAGGTAACGGTCAAGAAGACGGAGCCGATGACGGTGGCCTTTATCTCCATGAAGGGGCCTTACACCCTGATAGGGGAGTCCTTCGGCAAGCTCTACGGCCGGGTTTCAGAGAAGGGCTACATTCCCGCTGGTCCCCCGATGGGGGTCTATTTCAATGCCCCGGAGCAGGTGCCCGCAGAAGAGCTTCTGTGGGAGCTATGTAGCCCCATAGCCGGGGATATCTCCCCCAGTGGGCCCGATGAGAGAGGCCTGGGCGTCAAGGGAATGGAGGGAGCCGAGATAGCCGCTACCATGCACAAGGGGCCTTATGCTCAGGTAGGGGCTACATATGGAGCGCTTGCCGGGTGGATAGCAGAGAACGGCTATGAAATCGTTGGCCCTGCGCAGGAGGTCTATCTCAGCGACCCAGAAAAGACCTCTCCAGAGGAGCTTCTAACCGAGGTCAGGTTCCCGGTGAGGAAGAGGTAGAGGGTTCCCCTCTCATAATCACAGCCTCTGCAAAGACTTTTCGAAGTCCTTCACCCGAGGTGGCTTTTTGCCTTCGCCCGGTTCGATAGTGTGGCCCTCTTCTCTCAAGCGAACTGCCTGTGCCTCTACGCCGCTGGGGGATTTTTCGTGCAAGCTGCCACCTGGTCTAATCACCCGCCAGTAGGGCGTTATTTCTTCTCTTCCGTTTATCAAGCCCTCTTCTGCTGCTTCGGCTGCAATACGAATAAGAATTCCCGTCGTCATGGGACAGGTTAAATCGGCATGAAAATTCCTTGCCAGCCGTTCCCTGATTTGCCTATCGGTAATAAGCTTTCCCTTCTCAGCCTTGCGCATCAAGGCATCAACGTCAAGCGGAGTAGGAACCAGCATTTTCCCTCGCCCTCCTGGATCATCAACAAGCTTGGGCTCTAGCCTTATTTCTAATTTTTCTCGCCAAGATTTGCGTGTTTTGGCCATTTCTTCTCCTCTATTCAAATATATTATCAATTGACAGACTGCTTCGCTACCTCTTCGCAGAGTTTTCCCTGGTGAGCCAAAGCTCTGAACGAAGTGAAGAGGAGATTCTTCGGTCAAGTCCTTCCCTTGCACTCAGGACTCCCTTGGAATGACAGAAAGTATAATGTGCAGTACCCTCGTAGGGGAGGGAGTTGTCCCCTCCCGATTTGCGGGAGCTCGCAAGGGGCTCTCCTTGTACTGAGATTGACACCCGGCGAGCGGGATACTATAATTAGAAAATAGAGAACACCTCGCGGACTGGTGTGGTCTGTCGAGACGGAAGGAGGGTAATATGGTAGATAGTGTGTATAAGTTCATCGAATTGGTGGGGACCAGCAGCGAATCGTGGGAGAAGGCAGCAACGACCGCCGTGGAGCAGGCTGCCAAGTCACTGCGGGAGCTCCGCATTGCCGAGGTCACTCAGTTGGATATGCAGATTGATAACGGGAAGGTTGTCAGCTACCGTGCGAAGGTGAAGGTCTCTTTCAAGTACGAAGGTAAGGAGTAAGTCTGCTCTTGCG
>JAIWBQ010000085.1:0-7547 GCA_048633745.1 bacterium | reverse complement strand
GGAATTAGATCCCGAGGCAGGTTTATCACTGCCAAATCAATATTTTCTGGCACCTCCGCCACAGTGGCATAAGCTTTTAATCCCTGAATTTCACTGGCTTGGGGATGTATGGGGTAGATCTTGCCTCGATAACCATAGCTAATCAGGTTCGGTAACACATCAATAGGCGAACTGCCCCATACCATTGGTACTCGTGATGTACCGATAATAGCCACAGATTTAGGCTCCACAAACTTTCTTATTTGAGCCACTATATCTACGGCCATCTCCAGATTATAACTTAGCTCTTGTTGTTCTGCCAAGTTAAGATTTGCTGGCTGCTATTCTCAATACGCAAAAATTTGATAAACTGTTTAGTTGCTGCTTAAACTCGCTAGGTGATAGTTAATTAGGATAATTGATGGCAACAAGCAAATATGATGCGAATGTTTGAGGAAAAGCTTAAAGAATTTGAGCCTATCTTTTACCCCAAATCCATTGCGGTTATCGGTGCATCGGCTAACGAAATGAAAACAGGCTCTGTATGGGTGAAGGCCTTGATTTCCGCTGGCTTCCCGGGGACTATTTATCCCGTTGGCTCCGGCGGAGGCACTATTTCAGGCCTGAAGATTTTCCCTAATCTGAGACTAATACCCGGAGAGGTAGATTATGCTATCGTAGCTGTCCCCCGGCGATCTGTGCTGCAGCTTCTCGATGATTGCGCTACCAAAAAAGTTAAAGCTGTCCAATTCTTTACCGCTGGATTCAGTGAGATGGGTAAGCCCGAGGGCTATAAGCTAGAGGAACAAATGCTGAAGAAAGCAAAGCTGGGTGGCACCCGGATCATCGGTCCTAACTGCACTGGTGTCTATTGCCCCGAACATAAAATAGCATTCCCTGCGGGAGGAATTGGCAAGAGCGGTTCTGTTGGCTTCATCTGTCAAAGTGGCAGCATTGCCAGTAAATTGGTGGAGGTGGGGATAGCTCGGCATATTAACTACAGCAAAGGGATTAGCTTTGGCAACGGCATTGATTTGGATGCTAGCGATTTTTTGCAATACCTGGCTGCTGACCCAAAGACTACAGTTATTGGTGCCTATCTTGAAGGGACAAGAGACGGGAGCCATCTTTTTGATACCATGAAAGAAGTAGCCAAGGTTAAGCCGCTAGTTGTGTGGAAGGCAGGGAGAACAGAAGTCGGCGCTCAAGCTGCTATGTCCCACACTGGCTCTTTAGCTAGCTCAGCAGCTATCTGGTCAGCGATGTTGAGGCAAGCTGGTGTCATGGAAGTGCACAATTTAGAGGAATTAAGTGATGCCCTGCTCATCTTTCAACAGCTCCGTTACTGGCAAGGTAGTAACGCAGCCATTATTGGAGGATTAGCTGATGGTGGTGGTGGCATTTCGGTATCAGCTAGCGATGCTTGTGTGGAGAGCGGACTTAAACTTCCGCCTCTTTCTACTAAGACAAAGGACGAATTGATTAACCTGGTGGGTGAAGTAGGTAGCATTCTATGTAATCCCATCGATGTAAGCCAAGCACAATTCCATGACTCGGCGACTTTATTCCAGGCTATAGATTTGGTCGCACAGGACCCCGTTATTGATCTCATCTTAATTCAGGAAGATATGGATATCCTTCTGTCAGTTTATCCCTGGCAAAGGGTAGAGGAATTAAACGAATTCTTTATGAACCTCAGAAGCAGGCAAAATAAGCCATTGATAATCGTTTTGCCACCGGGCTCTGCTGAGCCAGAACGCTTGGATATAGAGCAGCGGCTGCTAAAAGCTTCCATCCCTGTTTTTCCCACCATGGAACGTGCTGCCAAAGCTATTGTCACCATCAACAAATACTCCAACTCTGAATAAATGTCACCAAGCACTAAATAGTTATCTCAACTCATAATTGAGAACCTTTCCCTGCTTGGCATTCAGTTCTATCTTAAAGGAAAACCGGTTAGGATGAGACCGAAAAATGAAGCGATCGATAACACTATGTGACTTCATTTCGATCGTGCCAGCTAGCTGGAATACAGGATTGCCTTCTATGGTAGCCTGTTGTATGCTGCTAAATGCAACTTGAGATTCAGGATGCTTCATAAGCAGAAAATCTCGAGCTCGTCGGCGTATTTCAGCTTCTGATAATAGGTCTTCGTTGTCAATCATTTACCTGTCCCGATTATACAATGCCTGGATTATTCTGGCGATCTTGCCTTTACAATATCCGTTAAGTAAAGCTATAATGCACCCTATGCCCTTTCCCAGAATAAGCAGTCTAATCGTCACCTTGGATAAGTTATATGAATTGCTGTCTCAGCAGAACCACTGTGGCTATATTGTTGGCGGCTTCATTCGCGACTGGCTTCTAGGTAGACAAACCAACGATATCGACATTGCCGTGAATGGGAATGCCATTACTGTAGCTGAAGACGTGGCTAAGGACATTGGAGGCAAATTCGTGTTGCTTGATGAAGTAAACAACATAACTAGAGTAGTGGTAGCTGAGAATGAGCATCGATGGCATCTCGATTTTTCTGCATTCCACGGAGACATCGAATCTGATCTTGCTCGCCGCGATTTCACCATAAACGCTATGGCTGTGGAACTTAGCCAATTTGTTAGCTGCCAGCCCCAAGCAAGTATGGAGCCTCAAGGATTCGCCGAATCTTTGAGGGAAAAGGAATCTCAACCAAAGCTCATCGATCCTTTTTCCGGAAAAAAAGATTTAGACAATAGCATAGTGCGAGCACTAAATGGCCAGATATTTGAAGCCGACGCGGTCAGGTTACTGCGGGCGGTGAGGTTGGCTGCCGAGCTTAATTTCACTATAGCACCAGAAACAGAAAGCCTAATTCGTTACTATTGTCAGTCCATCAGCAAAATTCCCGGGGAGAGGGTTAGGGAGGAGTTACTTCGCTTGCTCAGTCTGCCCCAAGCCACCCAACATCTGAAGTATTTAGACAATCTGGGTTTGCTTCTAGCCTTAATTCCCGAGTTAGTACAAAGCAAAGGGGTAGAGCAACCAACAGTGCATTTCTGGGATGTTTTTGAACATTCCTTGCAGACTGTAGCCACAATAGAATTCCTGATTAGAGAAAATAACTGGGAATATGGCAATGAAGACATGTTGGCTATTGCTCCATGGTCTGACACGATAGATGCACACTTGTCCCAGGAGATTTCCGGCGGAAGTAACCGTAAGGTTTTGCTTAAGTTAGGCGGACTACTCCACGACATTGCTAAACCAATGACAAAGTCCCTCGATGGTACCTGCAGAGCAAGGTTTTTAGGACATGCTAAACAAGGAGCAACCATGTCTGCAAGCATTTTGGAGAGGTTACGATTTAGCAATCGGGAAATAAGTGTGGTGGAAAGCCTTGTTTATCATCACCTCCGGCCAGCTCAGATGACAAACAATGAACTGCCCACCCAGCGGGCAATTTACCGCTACTTCCGTGACACCGACGATGCTGGCATTGATATTTTAATTCTAGCTCTAGCCGATTATCTGGCAAGTCTCGGCCCTCTTGTGTCTATGGAGGGATGGGAAAGGTATTGCCAGTTAGCAAACTACGTATTGATAGAGCATGACAAGCAGCAGACCAAAATCTTGCCGGTGAAATTTATTGATGGGCATGATTTGATAAATAATCTTGGCTTACCACCAGGACCACTGATCGGCAAGCTTTTGTCCATGGTTCGCGAGGCTCAAGCTAGCGGCGAGTTAAGTACCAAAGAGGAAGCGCTGGCCTTAGTACAAAAGGAGTTGTCATTGCGAGCGCAGCGAAGCAATCCCCCTAGAATAGAGGCAGGTTAAATTTGAGAACAAGAAACATTTATATACTAATTTTCATCATTGTCCTATTTGGCTTTTCCCTATGGTCCATAGTGCCACTGGATAAGAATGTATTCGGCAGGCAAGGGTTAGCTCTGGGGCTTGACCTCAAAGGGGGCAGCTACCTGGTTTATCAGGCCGACCTCAGCGATATTGAGTCTGGCAACAGGGCTGAAATTATGGATGGTGTAAAAGGAGTGATAGAAAGGCGTATCAATGCTCTAGGTATAACTGAGCCCATCATTGAAGTACAAAAACAAGAGGGGGAATATAGCATTGCCATCCAATTGCCCGGCGTCAGTGAAATCGAGAAAGCTAAGGAAATGATTGGACGTGTCTCCTTGCTCGAATTCAGAGAGCAAGATGAGGAGGGAAACTGGGTTCCTGCTACAGGGACAGTGGATGGCAAGGAGTTAACTCTCAGCAGCAGATATTTTAAGGAAAATACCCATGTTAATGTAGACCAATTTGGCAAACCGCTATTGGTATTTGAGTGGGATAAAACTGGACAAGAGCTTTCCCAACAGATAACTAGCCGCCTTATAGGAAAACAGCTAGCTATCTATATTGGCGACGACCCGCTTCGAGGCGAAGACGGTCATCCCATCGCTCCAGTAGTTCAGGAGACAATAAGGGAAAGAGGACAGATCACAGGGTTAAGCCTTGTTGATGCCCAGGAATTATCCAGGCTGCTCAATGCTGGACGTATCCCTGTCCCATTGGGCAGGTGGGTAGTGGAAGAAGGATCCAGTGTGTTTGAGCCTAATATTCCCCTTTACGAAAGGACTGTAGATGCTACATTAGGAGCTGATTCCATCCAGAAGAGCCTAGTGGCAGCAGCGATTGGAATAGCGCTACTGCTGTTATATATGGTTCTTTATTATCGCCTGCCTGGCTTGGTGGCTTGCCTCAGTTTGGGAATTTATGGCGTTGTCCTTTTAGCCATTTTTAAGCTCATCCCTGTAACCTTAACTCTGCCCGGCGTCGCTGGCTTCATCTTATCATTAGGCATGGCGGTGGATGCCAATGTCCTTATCTTTGAGCGCATGAAGGAAGAATTACGGGCAGGCCGTAGCTTAGGGGCTGCCGTTGAGGCCGGGTTCGATCGCGCCTGGACAGCCATCCGCGATAGCAATATCACCACCTTCATCGCCTGCATCATTCTTTTCTGGCTTGGAGGCACGCTTGGGGCCTTTATGGTCAGAGGCTTTGCCATAACATTGTTTATCGGTGTGGCTCTATCTATGTTCACCGCCATCGTTATCACCAGAACACTTCTGCGCCTCATTGTGAGCAGCCAGGTGATAACCAATCCGGCAGCTTACGGAGTTAAGAAATGATAGACTTTGTTGGTAAGAAACAGTGGTTCTTCCTTGCTTCCGGGATACTCGTATTCATAGGAATAATCTCTCTGGCCGTTTTCGGGATAAATCCTGGAACCGATTTTGCTGGCGGTACATCTATCACTCTTCACTTCAATCCCCCGGTTGAGCAAAGCCAACTGCGGCAGGAAATGGCCAACCTGGGATACGATAAGGCAACTATTCAAAACGCCGGTGAGGGCAATTTCATCATCCACCTCAGGGAAATAACATCGGCGGAGGCAAGAGAGCTGGCAGACGAACTCGGGGGAAAATTGAATTCTCAGGTCAAAATAACCGATTACTATTTGGCCTCACCCACGGTGGGCGCGGAAACAGCACGCGATGCCGTTATTGCTGTAATAGTAGCTGCTATAGCCATGCTGTTCTACATTGTTTGGGCATTTCGTCGCATGCCCAAGCCATTTCGCTGGGGCACTTGTGCCATCATCGCCCTTGCCCACGATGTGTTCATAATAGTAGGCATTTTCTCCTTCCTGGGTTGGCTTGCTGGGGTAGAGATTGATGCTATGTTTATCACTGGGCTGCTTGCAGTGGTGGGGTACAGCATCAATAACACTGTAGTCATATTTGACCGTATTCGGGAAAATGTAACCAAACAGATTAGCCCTGACTTTGCTGTGACAGTAAATTCCAGCATCGTGGAAACGCTGGCGCGCTCTTTAAATACCAGCCTAACCACAATCTTCGTTATCCTGGCTCTATTCCTTTTTGGCGGAGCTACGATCCACTATTTTGTCTTGGTGTTGCTCCTTGGCGTTATCATTGGCACCTACAGCTCTCTCTGCATCTCCAGTCAGCTCTTGGTAGTTTGGGAAAAAGGGGAGTGGGGTAAGCTTCTGCCCTTCGCTAAGAGGCCGGCATAATAGCTGTAAGCTGACAGCCATCAGCTAATATGGTGTATCTTCTTTATTTCTGCAATATGCTCATCAAACCCCCCAGGCTTTCTTGCTGCTGGTAATTCCTCCAGGGGATCAACTATCTCCGGTTTATCCATAAGCACATCAAAGGTAGCTCTTACTGAAGAAGCGGCTACTTGAAGGTTATACCCACCCTCCAGGGTGAAAACAAGGCGCTCCTGGCATAATTCATCAGCTAATCCCTTAAGCACTTTCACCATTTGAGCAAAACCAGTAATGCTCACTTGCATCATGGCTAGACTGTCAGCCCAGTGGGGATCAAAGCCGGCAGAAACCAGGATAAGCTCTGGCTGGAACCTCTGGGCTACTGGAACTAAGACCTCATTGAAAGCTCTCAGGTATTCCTCATCGCCCCAGCCAGCGGTCATGGGAAAATTAACCGTAGTTCCTTCTCCTTCCCCCGTTCCAATTTGGTTGATACTTCCTGTCCCGGGATAAAAGGGATACTCATGAGTGGAAAAGTAAAGCACTTTGGGGTCAGCGTAAAAGGTATCCTGAGTCCCGTTACCGTGATGAACATCAAAATCGACGATAAGAACACGACTGATATTGAACTTAGCCAGAGCGAACTTGGCCGCGATGGCTATATTGTTGAAAATGCAGAAACCCATCGCTCGGTTGTGAGTGGCATGGTGTCCCGGGGGTCTAACCAAAGCAAAAACGCTATCAACCTCGTTTTTCATTACCGCCTCTACAGCAGTTAGAACCCCGCCAGCAGCATACAAAGCTACTTCATAGGATGCTGGACATATTACGGTATCAGGATCAAGCCAACCACCCCCCTTCTCCGCCTTGTTTCTAATTTGAGAAATATATTCTGGTGTATGCACCGTCGCTAGCTCTTCTACTGAGGCAGGTCGTGGAGAAATCAGGGTAAGTTTTTCTTTAGTTCCAGTTTCCTCCAAATGCGACATCATAGCCACTAGCCTTTGGGAATTCTCCACATGGTTTCCGGTGTCATGTTCCAGGTAAATTGGGTCGTAGACCAAGCCCACTTTCATAGCCCTAATCATATCAAAAGTACGCCAGCAAAAACAGGCGAGTTCAATTTTTTATCGTGTTGATGGCGGGTATATCATAATTGTTGAACATTGGGAGACCTCTAAGGGTGGCATGGGGACATAGTCCCTCTGGATTTTGAGTCGGTGCTCCTGCTTGCTCACCCCTGATAAGTAATACGGTAGCTCCGGTATTTGGAGACCTCTGATTTGATGTGTATATGGTGGCATGGCGGGAAACTCCCAAAGCTCGAGTAAATTTGATAAAGGAGGTTTTTAGAATTGGCTAAGTATCATGTAGGAGTGGGTGTTAGCAAATATAAGCATAAGAAGTGCATCCGCAATCTTTCCCAGGATTCTTATCATGGGGTGTTCTCTTCTGATGTTAATCGTCACGGATTTGAGAAATTCTCGGGCACTTTAAGGAAGCTCTC
>JAIWBQ010000084.1:0-5015 GCA_048633745.1 bacterium | reverse complement strand
CTGCCGGCTTTGACCAACCATGTAGTCATTTGCGGGCATGGCCGTGTAGGTAGTAGTGTTGCCTGGTTTCTTGCTGAACTGGCCATTCCCTACATGGTTACCGACCTTGACCCCAAAACCATCTCCGAACTTCGGGAGAAAGAGGTCCCTTGTGTTTATGGAGACGCAGGTAACCTTAAGGTGCTTCATGAAGCAGGAATCAAGGATGCTACTGCTCTAGTTCTTGCTATCCCTGACCCTGTAGCGATAAGGCTTGCTCTTGACCATGCCAGGCGGATTAACCCGAATCTGGATATAATTGCCCGCGCCCACAGCGATTCTGAGCTTGAATTTCTGCAAAAAAGGGGAGTCTCCGAGACAGTTCAACCCGAGACGGAGGCTGGCATTGAAATCGTACGACATCTGTTATGCCGCTTGAACATCCCTGAGGCTGCAGTTGTGGAGCTTATTTCCAGCCGGAGAAAGACATGCTCTATGTGAGCTTTAGTATCATCGGAACATCCCTTTAACTTTGTCAAAGAAGGATCTAGAGCCTGCCTTCTTAAGAAAGCCTGCCCATTCCGCTTCGGCAGCAGCTTTGCGCTTCAAGTCTTTCCTTGTCTGCTGCATTAACTCGAGAACTCGTTTTTCCTCACCAGCATCGAGCCAAAAACCATGCCCCTCAGGACAGAAATCGAGTTCCAAGTCATAGTAGGCACGATAATCAAAGGCCGTCATTGGCTGATTACATCTAGGACATAAAAGCTCGCTGGTTCGGGGGCTGTAGACCATAGTTCCTTTGAGTTCATCAACATCGAAGACTATATCTTCGAGTTGGTCAAGTTCAGGATAGTCTAACCACATGCCTTGGCAATTGGGACATCTGTCAATTTCAATTCCTTTATATTGCTCTATTTTTAATTCCACTTTGCACCGTGGGCAATTCATCTCGCTCCTCCCTTAGCTTGTTTAATTATATAAGGTCATTGTATCATAGAGTAGGCTCGCTTGCGTTGAGACGATTTAGTGAAGACATTTAACAAGAAAGGCGATGGCGGTGAAACCAGCCTTCTTTATGGTACCAGAGTAGCTAAGAGTGATGACAGGTGTGAGATCTATGGCACAATTGATGAGGCAGTTTCACTTTTGGGACTAGCTAAGAACTTTTGCCAGCCTGAAGTTACGGACATCCTATTTAGTTTGCAGCGAGATTTGTTTGTAATAGGGACGGAGTTGGCAACTCCGCAGGATCATTATGCAAAATTACAGGCAAAAGGGAAGGTGGTCGGACCAGAAATGGTGCAAAGGCTGGAGGGTTTAATAGACGAATTTGAAGCTAGAACTGATATGCCGCAGGAGTTTATTATTCCCGGTGCTTGTGTAAGTTCAGCGACTCTGGATGTAGCCCGGGCGGTGGTCAGGCGCGCTGAAAGAAGAGCGGTCGCCTTTAAGCAGTCAGGGCAATTTATAAACGAAGAAGTATTGAAGTATCTCAATCGCCTGGCTGACTTGGTGTTTACCCTTGCTCGCTATGAGGAGAAGTATGGAGATAATCCCGGCTATCGACCTTAGGGATGGCAAGTGTGTCAGGCTGTATCAGGGCGATTATAATCAGCAAACTATCTTTGATGAGGAACCAGCGGCAGTTGCTTTGAGGTGGTATTCTCAGGGGGCACAATGGCTTCATATTGTTGATTTGGATGGGGCAAATGCAGGCGAACCAAGAAATATGGTGGTGGTTGAAGAAATAGTAAAGGAGAGCGGGTTGCTGGTAGAGTTAGGTGGTGGCATCAGGCAGGAAAATATCGCCGAGGAGTTATTGCACAAAGGGGTAAGCCGGATCATTCTAGGCACGTCAGCCATAGAGAATCCAGGATTGGTGGAAAAGCTGTGTCAGCGGTTTGGTCAAGCCATAATAGTGGGCCTCGATGCTCGGGATGGCAAGATAGCTACTCATGGCTGGCAGAAAGATACAATTGTCGATGTCTTGGAATTAGGCCGAGAGATGGTGGAAGTTGGAGTGAGACGCTTCATCTATACTGACATAAAGAGAGATGGCACCCTCACTGAGCCCAATTTTGACATGGTAAGTAAATTGGTTGCCGGAGTAAATGTCCCCGTCATTGTGGCTGGGGGTATTTCCAGGCTGGAGCATTTACAGAGGCTCAAAGAGCTTGGGGTGGAGGGAGCCATTATAGGCAAGGCTCTGTATACTGGAGATATTGATTTGCAGGAAGCTGTAATTAATTTTGGGGGTTAGGAAGGAATGTTAAATTTCGATGATAGAGGTTTGATTCCAGCCATTATCCAGGATGCCAGGAATGGGGAAGTCCTTATGCTGGGCTACATGAATAAAGAATCCTTGAAGCGGACGATGTCTAGTGGAGATGTTTGGTTCTATAGCCGCAGTCGGCAGGAATTGTGGCACAAGGGAGCAACTTCGGGCAACTTCCTCAGGCTGAAGTCCATCATCAAGGACTGCGACAGTGATACTCTTCTTATAAAGGCTGAGCCTACAGGTCCAGTGTGTCACACTGGCAATCGGGCTTGCTTCTTCCAGCAGTTGGAGAGCGAAGATACAGCGTAGGTATTTGCTTTAGTGGCCAAAATATCCCGTGAGGCTTGCCGCAGCTAGAATCTTGCCCTTTATAGCGTTGGTGAAGTCTACATAGCTAGCCTCAGGCGAGAGTCCTAAGGTATCTACATTAAGCGCATATAAAGTGAAGATATACTTATGTGCCTTATGCCCTGCAGGCGGTCCCATGCCTGAATACCCGGCCTGTCCCATGCTGGTTTTTAGCTCCTTGGCGCCGGCAGGCAAGCTTCCTTCACTGAGGCCATTGGCTGACGCCGGAATGTCATAGACCATCCAGTGTACGAAGAGGTCTCCTGGCAAAGTGCCCACTTTAAGCATGTCTTTAAAAGGGAACCACTCTTCTTCTAATGGCACATCGGGGTCAACAAGCGCCAGGGCAAAGCTCTTCGCCCCTGGCGGAACATTAGTCCAACTGAGCGGCGGCGAGATGCCTACCTGGTTTGGATTATCCATAGTGTACTTGGTGGGGATTATTCCTTGCTCTACAATCTCAGACGACGTGAATATAAGCATTGCAACCTCCTTTCCCTTTTCCTATACTCATGTATTGTAGCTAGAATCAGCAGATTTGTCAATCTCGACGACCTCATTTAATGCCGATATAGCAGCCTCTAACTGGCTATCATCAGGTTCTCTGGTGGTCATAGTTTGCAACCTCAGTCCCGGTGCCAGGAGAATTCGGATTACAGTGTTTTTGGTGTGGCTTGCTCCGAATTTCATAATTTCGTAGCTAATAGCAGCAATGACAGGGATGAGGATTATGCGGGATAGTACGCTTATCCATAGTGGTGGTCGACCGAGCAAGGCGAAGACAAAGATAGATATGATTAGAACGATGAAGATAAAGCCGGTGCCACAGCGAACATGGGCTGTAGAATAGCTCTTAACTGCCTCTACTTCCAAGGGGCTGCCAGCCTCGTAGGCATTCACTACTTTATGTTCGGCTCCGTGGTAAGCAAAGACTCTCTTAATATCCGGTACCAGACCTATTAATACGAGGTAAGCGATGAAAATGACAATACGGATAAGACCCTCAACTACATTACTCAACAAGGCAGAATTGATGTAAGGGTCGATAAAATAACGAGTGGTAAAGAGAGGAGCGATGAAGAAGAGGGCTACAGCGAAGGCAATACTGCCAGCTACGGTTCCCCATAGAAGTACTGCAGGTATTTTTTCCTCTTCTCCTTCCTCTGCTGAGGCAATTTGAGCAGAGTGAAGTAGTGCCCGGGTGCCCAAAACTAGAGTTTCAATGAGAACGATGATCCCTCTTACCAAAGGTGTTTCCCTGAGGCGGCCTTTATATATCTTGGCCAGGGGCTGCTTTACTATGTTTAATTCCCCATTGGGCTGACGCACGGATATAGCCATGCTTTCCTTGCCCCGCATCATCACCCCTTCAATGACTGCTTGTCCGCCGTAATAAAAAGGTTTTGCCATCGGCTACCTCTGTGGATCTCCTTGGAGCAAATTGGAATCAGCGATTTGTAAGCTCACCTTAAGTATTGAAATCTTGTCGTGTTATGGCAGAAATGACTGAAAAAGATATGGAAGGGACTTTGCCTTTGGGATAGTACTTACGGGCGGACTTTAGTTTTCGGAGGCGAAGTTGAAGTAAATGCTTGATGTCCCGTATTTAACCCCCAGAATCTCTTTTATTTCTTGCTGCTCTGTGGGATCTCTTACTGCTTCCAGCTTTGAGACAAGCTCAACCTTTTCATTTTCGGTTTTCCATTCGGTTATGTACCCTTTTACAAAAAAGCTGTTTAGCGCCTGAATACAACTGCCATCGCAAAAGGTAATGCCTCCCCCAGCTTCAGCTTTAACACAGAAAACCTTTCTGCCCTTGTAGTCTAGAATCTCCTCCTTTATTTGATATGATCTCCCCTCAGGCCCTATGTCCTCACTTTCTGGTAGATGGATATATTCTGTCATTTTACTTCATCTTATATCGCTTCTTAAAGCGTTCCACTCTTCCCATAGTATCGGCTATTCTTTGTTCGCCAGTGAAGAAGGGATGGCATTTGCTACATATTTCTACCCTAATCTCTGGCTGAGTTGAACCAGTGGTGAAGGTGTTACCACAAAAGCAAGTTACTTTGGCATTATCATAATACTTAGGGTGAATTTTGGCTTTCATTTATAAACGCTCACCTTCTTTCTATATTTATTAGCTGGCTCATATTTAACATAGCCGTCTGTTAAGGCAAAGAGTGTATAATCCACGCCCACGCCCACGTTATCCCCTGGGAGTATGCGAGTTCCACGTTGACGAACTAAAATAGTTCCAGCACGAACTTGTTCTCCTCCATATCTCTTCACTCCCAGGCGCTTTGATTGACTATCGCGCCCACACTTTGTGCTGCCGCCAGCCTTTTTATGTGCCATGTTTACTCCTTGGCTTAACAATCTTGTCTATTGATAGTCTGGTATAGATTTG
>JAIWBQ010000083.1:0-10361 GCA_048633745.1 bacterium | reverse complement strand
TACCGATTTGCGAATACCAGTCGGCGCCTCGGTTGATTATAAGAGGCACATTTGCCCAGGTTTCGACATTATTGAGGTTAGAGGGCTTGCCATTGAGTCCGCTCACCACGGTATGAATATGCTTGGGACGCGGTTCACCTATCTTGCCTTCCAGCGAAGCCATGAGCGCGGTCGACTCGCCGCAGACGAACGCACCCCCACCTCGTGAAAGCTTAATGTCAAAGTCGAAACCCGAGCTGAGGATATTCTTGCCAAGAATACCATATTCCCTCACTTGCTCTAACGCTACGATCAGGTTCTTCACAGCAAGGGGATATTCCTGCCGAACATAAATATACCCGTAATGTGAACCTATGGCGTAGGCACCGATTATCATGCCTTCTATGACGCTGTGAGGATTCCCTTCGAGAAGGCTCCTGTCCATGTAAGCGCCGGGATCCCCCTCATCAGCGTTGCAGATAACGTAACGCACTCCATCCGATGATGGAGCATTACGGCATGACTCCCACTTTGTGGCTGTGGGGAATCCGCCACCACCACGCCCACGCAACTCAGCTTTCCTGATTTCCTCGATTACCTCCTCAGGTTGCATTTCGAAGAGCACTTTGGGTAGAGCAGAATAACCACTTATAGCAAGGTAGTCTTCTATGTTTGTGGGGTCAATAAGACCATTGTTGCCAAAGATCAGCCTCTGTTGCCTTTTATAGAAGGGGACATCATTTTCAAAATGTGCTTGCTGCCCACTTATTGGATCAACATAAAGGAGTCTATCGATAGTATTGCCCTTCAGAACTGTCTCTGAAATTATTTCAGGAGCATCGTTTGGAGTAACCCGCTGATAGAATATCCTTTTAGGATAAACTACAACCAACGAACCATGCTCGCAGAAACCGTGACAGCCTGTCACTTTCAATTCGACCTGCTTGCTTAACCCTTGTCGCTTTATCTCGTTCTTGAATGCTTTGGCAACATCCTCGCACCCATACGCATGACAGCCAGTGCCGCCGCAGATTGATATACAGGGCTTTTCTGGCTTACGCTGGCTCAGTATCCTGACCCGCAATTGTTCAAGTTCAACTAGTGACATCAATCTCTTCATGTCTCCTGTCTCTCGGCGCTTTCTTGTATCTATTAAGGACTTTCTTGACTTTTCCAGGGCCCATTTGGCCATGGTACTTGCCATCTACAACCACGATGGGGCCTAGAGCGCATGCTCCTAGACAGTTAACGGTCTCCAGTGAAAACTGCATGTCTTCGGTTGTTTCACTAGGCTCGACGCCAAGCTGCCTTTTCACTTCGTCAAGCACAGTGGGAGCACCTCGCACATGGCAGGCAGTACCGAGACAAACGCTGACTATATGCTCACCGCGTGGCTTCAAACTGAATGCCTTAAAAAAGGTGGCCACACCACAAACCTGTATCAATGGAAGACCCAACTGGCTTGCTACTGCTCTCAAAGCATCTTCTGGCAGATAATGATATTCGGATTGTACATCCTGAAGTATTGAGATGACACTGTCGCGGTTGCCATCGTATTTACCTACTATTGCCTTCACTTTTTCATAATCGCTCATCATTTCATAAGCACCTCTCTGCGCACCTCTCCTTATCTTTTCATTCTTAGGTTCTTACAGATATCCCTTTCTCAGTCAAATACCTTTTTGCCTGCGAGATTGAAATCTCACCAAAGTGAAACACAGAAGCTGCAAGGACGGCTGAGGCCTTGCCTATTGCCACTCCCTGGTAAAAATGTTCCAGCTTCCCCACTCCACCAGAAGCAGTAACTGGAATGTTGACGGCTTCAGCCACAGCTTTGGTCATCTCTAAATCGTAGCCCTCCTTGGTACCATCGGCATCTTTGCTGGTGAGCAGAATCTCCCCCGCTCCTAGCTTCTCCACTCTCTTTGCCCACTCAATAACATCTATTCCCGTAGCTTCACTACCGCTTTTAACTACCACCTCTAATCGTGGAAGGCCACTCCCAGACGGGTTTTTCCGCCCATCGATGGCAACAACGAGCTTTTCCTTGCCAAATTCAGCTGAGGCTTCCTTTATGAGCTCAGGGTTTTTTACAGCCGCGGTATTTACCGAGACCTTGCCTACACCGAGATCAAACAATACTTTCATGTCCTCAGTATTTCTAATCCCACCACCCACGGCAAAAGGGATGGTAACTTTCTCCGCCACCTTCTTGACCCATTCCAGCCTTGTTCCTCTGTTCTCCACAGTAGCAGCAATATCGAGAAAAACTAGCTCATCAGCGCCTTCGCGACAATAAGTCTCTGCTGCCTCCACAGGGTCTCGGGCATCCCTCAAGTTTACGAAGTTTATCCCCTTGACAACTCTGCCCTCCTTTACATCCAAACAGGGTATGACTCTCACTACGTTCATTTCATAGCTCCCAGAATTTAATCAAATCTTGATACTCCATGATGGCACTCATAGCATGATTTTCAACTTCTATGCCAGACTCAACAGCGGCAGCCACAGGGTTAAGCCCACCAATAAGTATTACCCCTACCTTGTTTACCTCTACGGGAACTTCACAAACTGGCTTGCTCACTTCGCCCATCATGATTAGCCCACCCAGGCCAGCTCGTTTCAACTCAGCAATAACTTTCTCCACCGTAGGTTGACACAAAGCTGGTATCTCCCGGAAATTGGCTAATATTCTCCCATTGCCTTCTCCGGCCGCTTGACCAACGCTAGTCATCTTACTGGTAATAAATATCTCTGAAGGGTCTAAAGATGAGCCTGAATAATGGACAAGCTCCACAAATCGCAAAGGATTATGGTTCTTAATTTGAAGAATGCCGCCGAATCTAGAATCCATAGGGACACCAGCTTTGAGCAGAGCTCCGTTAACTATAATGCCACAAACAGTAGCCAGCCCTACCTTACCTTGGGGCACAACTACCTCTCCCAGTCTTTCAGCCTGGTGGGCTACAGCTATAAGCTCACCAACAGAGATCCCAGCCTGGAAAGCGCCCCGCATAGCTTCAATCGCCTTCTTAAATTGCTTCTCGGGGAAAAAGGAGATATTAACAGGAACCTTGCCCTGATGATTGCTTATATCAAAGTCTGTTTGATAGGCGAGAAGCTCGATCTTAGAACTCACAAAGCCAACCTTATCGCTGACCAGAGCACTTTCCAATTCCTCAAGACCTGACTGTTTAATTAACCTCCCATCCCTTCCCACTCTCTGTGTAAACCCGCGTTCATCCATTAGCTTGAGATGGTATCTGACAGCCCGTTCACTTAGCTCAATACCATAGTCTTTGAGATGATGAGAGATAACTCTAGCACCAACAGGCTCACTGGATTGGCTCAGATCTCTAAGGATGGCTATTACCTTGCGCTCTACCTCTTGACTTTGTTGGTCTATCAATTTTTACGCTCTATTATAGGCTTACGGCAACCTTTTACCTACGAACTTTATCACAACGATGGTGACACGTCAAACCCCGGCAATAGCTTTTCCTGAGGACCGCAGGGGCGTGATAAAAGATGCGCCTTGAGTTGAACCTCTGTCCTGGGGTATCATTAGTCGGAGGTCAGTTCAGTAATGAAGAAGATAGGTGTTCTTGCCCTGCAAGGGGCATTTGTAGAACACATCCAGTTCCTGCGCAAATTAGACGTAGATGCCTTACCCGTTCGCTTACCACAGGAGCTTGAAGGACTAGATGGCTTAGTAATTCCTGGCGGCGAAAGCACAGCTATTGCTAAGTTGATGCAAATCTATAATCTGACAAAGACGATACAGGAGCTAGTTTCAGGTGGTTTGCCCGTATTTGGGACCTGCGCTGGCATGATTCTTCTATCCAGGAGCGCCCCTCAACTGAATTCGGGAAAGATTGGGGCAATCGACATCGAGGTCACACGCAATGCTTTTGGCCGGCAAATAAATAGCTTCGAGACCGACATCCATATCCCTGCTATTGGTGAGAGAGCTTTCCACGCCGTATTCATTCGCGCACCACTCATCGTCGAGGCAGGACCCAGAGTGGAGATTCTAGCCCGACTGGAGGATGGCGTAGGCGTTGCTGCCAGACAGGAAAAGGTGGTAGTTTGTGCCTTTCATCCTGAACTTAGCGATGACCTCAGATTGCACCGTTACTTTCTGGAAACCCTGGCGGGGTAAAAGTGCTGGGAATGTCAGGAGGGCTTTTAGGAGAAGAACTGCTCTGATGAAGAAGTGGTGCTATAATCTGCCATAGTAGTAAGGAGGCAAATTGCACACCATCAGAATTGGAATGGCTCAGATCAACTCTACAGTTGGTGATTTGAGTGGCAATACCAAGAAAATAATCAAATTTGTTGATGAAGCCAGGTTGCTTGGCATTGACTTGCTAACCCTTCCCGAATTAGCCATAACGGGCTACCCTCCAGAAGATTTGCTGCTCAAGCCGCAGTTTATTAAACAAAATCGGGAAAGCCTTAACGAAATTGTAGGGCACAGCTCAGATATAGCAGTAGTAGTAGGCTTCGTTGACAGTGATGGCGATATATACAACGCTGCTGCGATGATATACAACAATAAATTGGTGGGTGTTTACCACAAATTTCATTTGCCAAACTATGGCGTATTCGATGAAAATAGATATTTTCAAGCTGGAACTAAATATCCTGTCTTTATCATTTACGGCATCGGCATAGGTATAACCATCTGTGAAGATATGTGGTATGAAACTGGGCCAGCAACAGTGCAAGCTTATGCCGGAGCTAGACTGTTGGTTAATATAAGCTCTTCCCCATATCATACTGGAAAGGGACTCTTTAGAGAGAGGATGCTTGCTACCAGAGCAGCCGATAACGTAGCTATCGTTGCCCATAATAATCTGGTGGGAGGGCAAGATGAGCTTGTATTTGACGGCAATAGTCTAATTATCAACGAGAAAGGAGAGCTTATTGCTCGGGGGAAGCAATTCGAGGAAGATCTTATAGTAGCTGATTTGGATATGGAATCGGTATTTCGCTCCCAGTTGCATGACCCTCGACGGAGGAAAGAGGCACCATGGGTTAAGAAAGAGCTGGAACGGGCTACTACGATAGAAGTACCAAATGAATATCCCATGGTTGCCAAGCCACCTTTGCCACCAAAGCAAGTTGAAAGACTGGATGAACTTGCCGAGGTATACCAAGCACTTGTCCTTGGCACCAGAGACTATGTGCATAAAAATGGCTTCAAGAAAGTACTTATTGGTTTGTCCGGCGGAATTGACTCAAGTCTGGTAGCTGCCATAGCAGTGGATGCCCTAGGAGCTGAAAATGTTGTGGGTATTTCCATGCCTTCCCGCTACTCATCACCTGGCAGCAAATCAGACGCCGAAGCACTAGCACAAAATCTGGGAATAGAGCTTAAAGTAATCCCTATTGAGAAAGCATTTAGTTCATATTTGGAAACGCTGGAGGAGGCATTCAAAGATACCCAGCCTGATGTGACTGAAGAGAACATTCAAGCAAGAATCAGAGGCAATATCCTCTTTGCCTTGTCCAACAAGTTTGGCTGGTTAGTGCTTGCTTGCAGCAATAAAAGTGAGATATCCGTGGGCTACACTACACTCTATGGAGACATGGCTGGAGGACTTATCCCCCTGAAAGACGTGCCCAAAAGCATGGTTTTCGAATTAGCCAAATACAAAAATCGTAAAACAGGGAATGAGGTGATACCCTTCGGCGTTTTAACCAAAATGCCATCGGCTGAGTTAAGACCTGGGCAGAAAGATACCGATACCCTGCCACCATATGAGATGCTGGACCCTATTTTGAAAGCATATGTAGAGGATGATGTGGCAATTGACCAAATCGTAGCTATGGGCTTTGACCGTGAGATAGTTATGAAAGCGGCTCGTTTGGTGGACAGGAATGAATACAAGCGCCGTCAGGCTGCCCCTGGCATAAAGATAACCCCCAGGGACTTCGGCAGGGATAGGAGATTGCCTATCACCAACCGATTTGGAGAGGGATAGCTTGAGAAAAATAGGTGGTACTCTGCTGGCAATTGGACTAGGGGTCTTAATAGGCTGGGGACTCTATTGGTTCTTTCGTTTAGCTTTTCCATCGTTGCCTTTGGTAGTTAAGATTGCCATTGCCGCTACAACCACAGGGCTTATTATACTCCTGGCATCGCTAGCTTGGGAGAGACACCGAGCAGCGAAGGATGAAAAGGAGAAATTCAAGGAGGTAGAAAAATGATTGTGGTTACCACAGAGCAGATAGAGGGCAAAAGGACAACAGAAACTCTAGGTTTGGTTAAAGGCAGCACCATCAGGGCAAGACATGTAGGACGTGATGTTATGGCTGGCTTGCGAAACATCGTTGGTGGCGAAGTCAAAGATTACACTGTAATGCTGGCGCAAGCCCGTGAGGAAGCACTGCAAAGGATGATTGAGCAAGCCGAGAACATGGGAGCTAATGCCATAATATGTACCAGGTTCGTAACTTCGATGGTAATGTCTGGAGCTGCCGAAATGGTGGCCTATGGAACAGCGGTGAAAGTGGTTTGAGTTTACCCGATTTAGCTCGGCGTGTTAAGCTGGCAGAGATATTTACAATTTGACCAGATATACTCCTAGTGTTAAGACCGGGGTAAACGGTTGTCGACGCATGTATAACAATTGAGAGGCATTCAGGCATGAAAAGAGTATACGTTAAGGAGGAGGTCTGTATTGGTTGTGGCCTGTGCCAAGTCTATTGCCAGGTGGAGCACTCTCAATCTAAGGACATAATCAAGGCATTCAAAAAGGAAACTCCCCCTCCCTTGCCTCGTGTACGCGTGGAGAGGAATATAGAGATTTCTTTTCCTATTCAATGTCGCCAATGCACTGAGCCCTGGTGTGT
The DNA here is from genome assembly GCA_048633745.1 of bacterium. Classification (GTDB taxonomy): domain Bacteria; phylum Chloroflexota; class Dehalococcoidia; order GIF9; family AB-539-J10; genus JAIWBQ01. The sequence goes on along the minus strand of JAIWBQ010000083.1, from coordinate 3,521 downwards.
TTATTCCTGTTTTACAGGCGCGATGTATAAAGACCCTGTAAGTGACATGGTTGTTGTTGACATAGAAAGGTGTATTGGCTGTTGGACATGCATAGTAGCGTGCCCTTACGGGGCGCTTAGTCGAGACATGAATAGCAAAACTATTATCAAGTGTGACCTTTGCCCTGAGCGAGACATACCTGCCTGTGTAATTAATTGTCCCAACGAAGCGCTTGCGCTGGGCATAGACGCGGAAAACGAATGACATGGATAAGATGATTGCCATAATCGACTACGGTGCAGGAAATTTGCGTAGTGTCGCTAACGCTATTAAGAAATTGGGGTACCACCCGAGGGTAACAAGCGCCCCTAGTGAAGTGCTTGATGCTGCTGCGGTTATTTTTCCTGGCGTGGGTGCTGCAGGAGATACTATGGATAGCCTGGATAAGTCAGGTATGGCTGATGTTATCCACCAACTGATTTACGAGGAGCGACCGCTTTTCGCTGTCTGTGTTGGATTGCAGATTTTGTTCTCAGGAACCGAGGAAGGAGGCTGGCACGAATGTTTAGGGATGATTCCTGGAAGAGTAAAAAGACTCCCCCCAGGTCTTAAGATTCCTCATATAGGTTGGAATCAGGTAAAGCAGAAACTCTCCCATCCTGTTTTCGATGGCATCCCCGACGAGGCCAATTTTTACTTCGTTCACAGCTACTATGCTGAGCCCGAAGATGTATCGGTTGTGGCGGGCGTGACAACATACGGTGCGTCTATATGCAGCATGGTGATTAAAGATAACTTGATAGCAACTCAGTTTCACCCTGAGAAAAGTGGTGACCATGGATTAAGGATGTATTCCAATTTTTTGAGTATGGCGCTAACTGCAGGTACCCACCAATCCTGATGTCATTCTGAGGGAGTGTAGCGAACGAAGGATCTCAGAGACCCCTCGCTTCGCTCAGGGTGACGTAACGAGTGACTGAACAGTTAGCTGGGAGATAGCAATAAATGCAAACCAAATATCTGATTATAGGAAATTCGGCTGGCGGTATCGGAGCATCTGAAGCCATACGCCAGGTGGATAAGGAAGGTACCTTGACCATCGCTTCTGATGAGCCTTATCCTGCCTACTCACGCCCTCTTATTTCAAAATATCTAACCGGGGAGCGCACCTTAGAGGGAATATTATTCCGTCCGCCCGACTTCTATAGCCAGAACAATATTCTTTTTCTCCCGGGCAAGAAAGTAACGCGCATCGAGCCAGATCAGCAAATCGTTCAACTGGAGGATGGAGATCATATTAGTTGGGATAAGCTTTTACTCGCTGTAGGAGGAAAACCTATTTTCCCCAGGATGAAGGGGGATAACAAGAGAGGCGTTTTTACCTTCACCACCCTTGACGATGCCAAGGCAGTTGGCAGAATTCTGGATAACGCCAAGAAGGCGGTAGTTATCGGTGGTGGGCTCATCGGAATTAGCGTAACTGAAGCTCTGGTGAAACGAGGACTTGATGTAATAGTGGTAGAAATGAAAGAGACGATATTAAATACCATCCTCGACCAGCAAGCATCCTTAATGGCTGAAGAAGTTATAAGGCAAGCTGGTGTTGAAATCATTACGAGCCATACCGTAGCTGAGATCAATGGGAAGGAGACAGTTGAAGGAGTTATCTTGGACAATGGAGATATAATACCCTGCGATTTACTGATAGTAGCTATCGGGGTATCACCCAGGTCGGAGCTTGCACTAGATGCTGGAATGAAAATAAACCGTGGTATAGCAGTGGACCGTCATATGGCTACCAACTATTCGAATGTTTACTCATGCGGAGATGTGGCTGAAGCTTATGACTTCGTATATGGAGAAAACCGGCTTGCTCCCATCTGGCCTAATGCCTATATCGGAGGCAGGATTGCTGGCTATAACATGGCTGGCGTGAAAAATGAATACTCTGGTGGCACAGCTATGAATTCGCTCAATTATTTTGGAATCGACATCGCCTCCGCTGGCATGCCAACACCCCCTAACGGCGAAGGATACGAAGTTATTAGCAGGCGAGAGGACAGCGTATATCAGAAGCTTATATTGAAGGACGACTTCATAATGGGGATGGTATTTGTAGGAACCATTGAAAAATCAGGCATAGTGCATGGTCTTATGAGAGACAGGGTCAATGTAGGAAGCTTCAAGCAGTCGCTTCTGGCTGATGATTTCGGTCTGGCGTTCCTTCCTCGAGCCTTATGGCAGGAGCAACTGGAAGCACCACCAGGGCTGCTTCTTCAAACGGCTCTATCTACCCCAGCAGAGGAAGAAACCTTTATTGGAGAGTAACTATCTTGCTGTGGAGTTGCGAAAATGAATGGTAGGAAAATACTGGTGACCTTGCCTTACAAGGTGCTTTTGTTGAGCGTAACCTGTTTCCTGGATATCATCTCGCGAGGAGCTTATAGCCGGTGAAAGAACTAAGCAAGATAAATAACTTATATCATGATGACAAAGTGATCGACGCCTGTTCCATCTTTGGAATGATGGATACCTTGGGGAAGCGATTTTCAGGTAAGCCGGTGGTGGAAGCTATTGCCAACATGCATGTTCGGGGCAATGGTCTGGGCGGTGGATTCGCCATTTACGGCCTATATCCCGAATATACCAACTACTACGCTTTCCACATAATGTATCTGGGTCAAGAGGGGCAGGCTGAAGTAGAAGCCTTCCTCAAGCAAAAGTTCCATATGGTTCATGCTGAAAAAGTGCCTACTAAGCCAGTTCCAGCTATAGTAAATCCACCCTCAGTATGGCGTTATTTCCTTGAAGTGAAATTTGAGGAAACCAATGGCCAATCAGAGGATGACTATGTCGTAGATAATGTCATGGAAATCAATACTAAGATAAAAGAGGCCTTTGTCTTTTCCAGCGGCAAGGATATGGCAGTATTCAAAGGGGTAGGTTATCCTGAAGAGATAGCAGAATATTTTTGCTTAGAGCAGTATGAGGGGTACCTCTGGACAGCACATGGCAGATTTCCCACCAATACTCCAGGGTGGTGGGGTGGAGCACATCCCTTTAATGTCTTGGACTGGACAGTGATTCATAATGGTGAAATCTCCTCCTACGGGATAAATCGACGGTATTTAGAGCAGTTTGGCTACAATTGTACTATGCAGACCGACACCGAGGTGGTGGCTTACGCGGTTGACCTCTTAATACGGAGGCATGGCCTTCCTATAGAGATAGTGGCCAAGGTATTAACACCTCCTTTTTGGAGCCATATAGAGCGTTATCCCCCGGAAGAGCAGAAAATCCTTCAAAGTTTGCGCCAGATATATGGCAGCCTCCTGCTCAATGGACCTTTCACCGTGATTATTGCTCATCAGGGAGAGATGATTGGACTTACCGACAGGATAAGATTGCGCCCCCTCACTGTAGGAACAAAGGGATCGGTGCTTTACCTTTCTTCTGAAGAATCAGCCATTCGCCTCATCTGCCCAGATCTTGACAGCGCATGGATCCCGATGGGTGGTGAGCCTGTTGTAGGCAGTTTGAA